>JBDNGV010000213.1:0-8677 GCA_041689125.1 Daejeonella sp. | reverse complement strand
GATTATTATGTGTTTGCCACCCCAACCATGTTTTTGTTAGATAATAAAAGAGAAATAATATTGCGCCCTAGTTCGGCTAAGCAAATGGATGCCTGGGTAGGAGGTAGATAGTGCAGAAAGTTCGCAAAGTTGTACCTCAATAGGAAGTACCTTTGGGATAAAGGCAAATCTTCGGTAAAATTAAAAGCGTTTTTTATCTAAAATAATTGTCTTTATTGATAAAAAATACTAAATCCTAGATTGATAAAAATTGCTTTATTCTCTTATTTCTTTATTGTAAAAATGCTCACTGGAGTACTTATTTCGTTGTAAATGCACGCATATTGATCCCTTTTTGAGATGACGGTTAATGGCCTATATTATTAGTCACATTTATCCGTTTTATATCTGCACCCAATGCTCTGAGTCGAACATCAATATTTTGGTACCCACGCTCTATCTGTTCGATATTGTATATTATAGATGTACCCTGGGCAGACAGGGCTGCTATGAGTAAGGACACACCTGCTCTGATGTCAGGGGAAGTCATTTCAATTCCGCGAAGTTTTACTTTTTTATCCAAACCAATCACTATTGCGCGGTGAGGATCACACAAAATGATCTGGGCGCCCATATCAATCAGTTTATCAACAAAGAACAAGCGGCTTTCAAACATTTTCTGATGGATCAGGACATTCCCTTTGGCCTGAGTGGCTATAACCAGTATGATACTAAGCAGATCAGGTGTAAATCCCGGCCATGGTGCATCTGCTATGGTCATTATTGACCCGTCAATAAATGTATCAATTTCATAATGTTTCTGGGATCGGATGAAAATATCATCTCCTCTCAATTCAAATTTGATACCCAATTTTTTGAATACTTCAGGGATCATGCCTAATTCTTCAAAATGTACATTTTTGATTGTGATTTCTGATTCTGTCATTGCCGCCAATCCGATGAAAGAACCAATTTCAATCATGTCCGGTAAGAGCCGGTGTTCAGTACCTCCCAGTTTTTTTACACCTTCAATTTTTAGGAGGTTGGAGCCAATACCGGAAATTTTAGCGCCCATCCGGTTGAGCATTTTACATAGTTGCTGCAGATAAGGCTCACAGGCTGCATTATAAATTATTGTTTCACCTTTGGCAAGAACAGCTGCCATGACCACATTGGCGGTTCCGGTAACTGAAGCTTCATCCAGTAAGATATAAGCACCTTTCAGATTACTGGCATCAACGTTAAAAAAATTTGTTTTTTTGTCATATATAAATTTGGCTCCCAGTTTTTCAAATCCAAGAAAGTGTGTATCAAGTCGTCTTCTACCAATCTTATCGCCGCCCGGTTTTGGAATAGCTGCTTTTCCGAAACGTGCCAATAAGGGACCAACGATCATGATAGACCCTCTTAAACTACCGCCCTTTGCTCTGAATGCCTCCGATTGGAAAAAATCAAGATTGATATGTGATGCTTCGAAGGTGTAAGTGTCTTGATTTAGTCGTTCAACTTTTACTCCCAAATCAGCAACCAATTCAATGAGTTTGTTAACATCTTTAATGTCAGGAATATTGCTGATTGTAATTTTTTCTTCAGTTAGGAGTACTGCTGAAATGATTTGCAATGCTTCATTTTTTGCGCCCTGAGGGATAATTTCCCCTTTTAAAGGTTTACCACCAACAATTTCAAATGCATTCATCTTTTCTTAACGGGATTTAATGATTTAATAATTAAAGAAAGAGCTAATTTACAAAAACTAGCTTTCCCTACTTAAATAAAATGTTTTTGAATCAGTAAATTTTTTGAAACGGGAAGAAAAAAATATTCAGGAATAAAAATCTCAGATTCTTCTTATCAAGAAACAAGCAATAATTGATCCGAGAAATTAGATTCAATATATTAAGTTACACAGATTAATATCTTTTTCCCCCAGTGTTATTACTCCTCTGTCGGTTTGAACCAGAGTTACTTCTGTTGCTGCTGTTTTGTCTTCCTTTACTTTGGTTGGTATTCCTTTGTCTGCTTGGGCTAGGAGCCTGTCTAACTTCTACACGCTGCAGGTTAACATTTTCTTCTAGTTGTAATTCGCCATTAGACATTTCACGCAAATCTTTGATGATAGTTTCATCAGCAACACTGTCTTTGTTCCAGGTTACATAGGCCATTTTCATGAAATTGGCAATTGATTGAACCATTGCCTGTTTGCGTTCAGGATCGTCAATGCTTTTAGCCCTGCTAATCATGAGTTCCACTGTTTTTCCGTAATGTTTATATTTTATTCTTTGTTGCGGATAAGATAATGGGGCCGGTTTAAATCGTATGGCATCTTCAGACGGTTTCGGGTAAGGAGAATCTACATCGATTTTAAAATCGGATATAATGTGCAAATGATCCCATAGTTTATGCTTGAAATCAGCAACGTCACGTAAGTGTGGATTTAAAAATCCCATCAAATCTATCACAACCTGAGCATAACGATTTCGTTCGTCTTTGGTCGGCAGTTCAACAATATATTTAACCATATTCTGGACATTTCGTCCATATTCGGCCAGAATTAATTTTTTTCTAGTTGTATTATAATCGAATGTCATTGTAATTATAGGTTGGCGCGGACTCAAATATGCGGTTTTTAAGCTCTATATCGCGATTTTGAATTTATTTTATAATTTTCAATTTAGCAAATTTTAACAATAATTGCTTCTGTCCCAAATCTTTAAAAAATATTGTTGCTTTAATGTCGGGTTTGTTGCCTTCTAGGTGTATTACTTTACCAAAACCAAAGCGTTCATGTTCAACTTCCATACCCATCTGTAAACCGGAAGTATCCGATGGTACGAATCCCTCACTGGGTACATGTGCTTTAGGAAGTATAGAACTTGTTTTTGGAATAGATGATGGTTTTGGTTTGCTAAACGTTTCTTTTTGTTGCCAAGCTGACCTTTCATCATCAAACAGTGAATTTCCTGAATTCTTGGTCTGAGGTTTAAAGTCTAGTTCAAGATATTTTGAATTAATTTCTTCAATAAACCGGCTGGGCTCACAACTGGTTAAGGTACCCCAGCGGTAGCGTGATGTTGCATAAGAAAGCATTAGTTTTTTCCCGGCTCGGGTTATAGCAACATAAAATAGTCTGCGTTCCTCTTCAAGGTCAGTACGTGAACTTAATGACATTTGGGAAGGGAAGAGGTTTTCTTCTAATCCAACTACAAATACATTTTCAAACTCTAATCCTTTCGCAGAATGAATGGTCATTAAGGATACTGTATCTGCATTAGGATTTTTGTCATTATCGTCATTGGTGAGCAGAGCGATGTCCTGCATAAATATATCAAGACCCTTTTCTTCGATATCTTCTCGCTCGCTGAATTCTTTTATTCCGTTTAGAAGTTCCTGAATATTTTCATATCTGCTTAAACCTTCAACTGATTTATCAGAATAAAGATCTTTAAGAAGAGTAGAATGCTGAGCAATATGCAAGGCAGTATCATAGGCTGAATGCGTTTTTGTCATCACTTGAAAACTTTGAATCAAAGAAGCGAAATTTGCCACAGAAGAGGAACTCCGTGAATCTAGGTATTTAGTAGCATCACAAATAACTTCCCACATGGTTACATTATATTGATCAGCCGCAATCATGATCCGTTCAATCGAAGTGTCTCCAATCCCGCGCCGTGGATAATTGATCACCCGTTTAATAGCCTCTTCATCGTTTGGATTAAAGGTGAGCCTGAAATAAGCAATAAGATCTTTAATTTCTTTACGCTGATAAAATGAGAGTCCGCCGTAAATTTTGTAAGGGACGTTTAATTTTCGAAGCGCCTCTTCCATTGCCCTTGATTGAGCATTGGTGCGATAAAGTATGGCAAAATCATGATATTTTGATCCTTTTAAGGCTTGCTCTTGGACAATGGCCTCTGCTACAATTTTACCCTCCTCATTATCGCTAAAAGCCCTCGAAACCCTGATTTTATCGCCTTCTTCATTCTCAGAAAAGACTGATTTTTTGAGCTGATTTTTATTGTTGGCGATGATGCTATTGGCAACACTAACAATGTTTTGTGTTGAACGGTAGTTTTGTTCTAGTTTAAAAACTTTCAGGTCAGGATAGTCCTTTTCAAAATTTAGAATATTTTGAATATTTGCTCCCCTAAAGGCGTAAATACTTTGAGCATCGTCTCCTACAACACAAATGTTTTCATTATTTGCAGCAAGTTTTTTAACAATCAGATATTGAGAGAAATTGGTATCCTGGTACTCGTCAACCATTAAATATTTAAATTTATTCTGGTATTTATAAAGCACTTCAGGATTTTCACGTAGCAACACATTTGTTTTAAAAAGTAGATCATCAAAATCCATAGCCCCGGCTTTAAAACAGCGTTGAGCGTATATTTGATAGATTTCGCCTAAATTCCCCCGGCCTGTTGAGAAATCCTCTGCTTGGATTTGTTCATTATTGAGATATTCTGCCGGAGAAATAAGATTATTTTTTGAAGAGGATATCCGGTTGTAGACAAAATTGGCATTGTAAAGCTTATCATCTAATTGTTTTTCCTTAAGGATAGTTCGGATAAGGCTCTTGCTATCATCCGTATCATAGATTGTAAAATTGGCCGGATAACCAATTTTAGAAGCCTCAAACCGAAGGAGTTTAGCGAATACTGAGTGAAATGTACCCATCCAGATATTTTTAGCCTCCGCACCAACGACTTTCATAATGCGTTCCCGCATTTCTTTTGCTGCCTTATTGGTGAATGTTAATACCAGAATATTGAATGGGTCAACTCCCTTTCTGATGAGATAAGCTACACGGTAAGTAATTACCCGCGTTTTCCCGGATCCCGCTCCGGCAACAATCATCACTGGTCCCTCTGTCTGTTCAACTGCCGCCCGCTGAGAAGGATTTAGTCCGTCTAAATAATTCAAAATTTACTCCTGTTTTTGTCAGCTAAATTAAGAAAGAGATTTGAGATTAAGGCTTGGAGTTGAATTCATATGCCTAAATAAGCAATTAAATTTTTGATTAAATTAATATTTCTTGAAGTAAAGACATTTGATAATTTGTTCTGCTAATTCAGCTTTTTCTATTAAGTCATCTTTCTCCAATAGCGTAAGTCCTTTTAATGTTGCTACAGGACTTCTGATCTGATGAGATACGTGAGAGGAATATTCGGATAGCTTTTTATTCTTGATCTTGATGTCTCTGGTTCGCTCTTCAATTATTTCTTCGAGATTCTGATTGATCATATCCAGATTATCTTTTTGTTTCGAAATTTCGAGATTCAAACGGCTTAATTCTCTATTATTATTGCTAGACTTACGTACGATTTTAACCAACAATAAAATGACAAGAAAGGCCATAATTGCAATCGCAATACTTGCCCATAGAAATAATTGGGTGTTTTTTGTCTCGCGATGGTTAGCTCATTTTCCTTCAGTTTTTCAAGTTGAACATGCTGTGACTCCAATAGACTAATTTTATCAGATATATTATTGACGTATCTAACACTATCTCCGCGATATGCTTTTCGTAAATAATTTAATGCCTTCGAATAATTTTTTCTTTGCCGCTTAAGTCCAAAAAGGAAAAATAATTATTCATTTTGACATTGATGCTGAATAATAAAGTGTTATTCTGAATTGTCGAAATTTTAAGATTAACAATTTGATTATTTAGACCTTAAAAATGTCAGGTTAAAAAAAATTACTATCATGAAAAGAATTATCATAACATTATCTGTTGCAGGTTTTACTGTTGTTGGAAATAATACAAGTTCCAAAGAAAAGAACACCACAACTGAGCAAAGTGCCACTTCAGCAAATTACAACGGTTCAAATGAAAGCAACGACAAACGTTTTGCAAATTGGGATTAAATCATTTCAAAATATGGCTAAGGATAAGCAAAGCTGAAATCTGAACTTACACTTTGCTTATCAATAAATCTGGCCAAATTTTTTGAACAATAATTCATGCCTAATCATAGATTCATATCTTTGCATAAAAACCAATTTATGGAAGATATCAAACAGTATGTAAGCGAAAATAAACAACGCTTTTTGGATGAGTTATTTGAGTTGTTGCGATTCCCATCAGTAAGTGCAGATCCAAAGTTTAAAGCTGATATGCTTAAAACTGCAGCATATGTTGCAGAAAAGTTAAAATCGGCAGGTGCTGACACAGTTGAAATTTGTGCAACCGCTGGTCATCCGATAGTCTACGGCGAAAAAATTATTGATAATACGCTTCCAACTGTTTTGGTGTATGGACATTATGATGTTCAGCCTCCTGATCCACTTAACTTATGGCATACCCCTCCTTTTGAACCCACAATTAGGGAAGGAAAGATTTATGCACGAGGCTCTTGTGATGATAAGGGACAGTTTTATATGCATGTGAAGGCCTTTGAACTTATGATTCGTACCAATTCACTTCCATGTAATATTAAATTTATGATCGAGGGAGAGGAAGAAGTTGGCTCAAATAACCTTGGGATTTTTGTTAGTCAGAACAAAGAGCGATTAAAAGCAGATGTGGTATTGATATCAGATACCTCCATGATAAGCTTGGAACATCCATCACTGGAGACTGGTTTACGCGGACTCTCCTATGTAGAAGTAGAGGTTACCGGACCAGATCGAGATTTACATTCTGGAGTTTATGGTGGAGCGGTTGCAAATCCAGCAACTATACTTGCTAAAATGATTGCTTCAATGCACGACGAAAACAATCATATCACTATACCAGGGTTTTATGATGACGTTTTAGAATTGAGTGAACAAGAACGTGAAATGCTCAATAGAGCTCCATACAGCGAATCGGAATATAAAATTAATTTGAAAGTAGATGAATTATGGGGTGAAAATGGGTATACCACATTGGAACGGACTGGTACCCGACCTACACTTGAAGTCAATGGAATATGGGGAGGCTATATTGGGGAAGGAGCAAAAACTGTTCTACCTTCTAAAGCATTTGCAAAGATTTCAATGCGCCTTGTTCCCAACCAACAATCAGACAAGATCACTAAACTTTTTAAAGACCACTTCGAACGGATTGCACCAAAAAGTGTAAAGGTTAAGGTTAGTCCGCACCATGGAGGTGAACCTGTAGTAACGCCAACCGATAGCATAGCCTATAAGGCAGCACAAAAAGCAATACTTGAATCTTTTGGTAAGGAACCAATCCCAACCAGAGGGGGAGGAAGCATTCCGATTGTCGCCTTATTCGAGAAGGAGTTGGGAATAAAAACGGTATTGATGGGATTTGGATTGGATAGTGATAACCTTCACTCACCGAATGAAAAATTTGACATCGCAAACTTCTACAAGGGAATTGAGACTATTCCTTTATTTCATAAATACTTTGCTGAACTCAGTAAATAGATATAAATATTAAACAATTAAGGCCTGACTTACTAGGCCCTAATTGTTTAAATACTCCACTTTTCGCAGGTTTTGAGGAATTCATCATCAGCATCTGCTCCGATCCCCGGTAATTCCGGAATATCCAGAAAAAATCCATTATAGCTGAGTCCATTCGTTACCGGATCTACAAGATGTCCAAGCAGGCAGGTATCCAAATCGAAATATTTAATGCTTTTACAGGCATATGCAAAATGTAAGTTCGCACTCAATGCAATTCTGCTTTCCAGCATGCTTCCAATCATGCATGAAATCCCCGATTCAGAAGCAATTTGATCAATCTTAAGGCCCTCGTTTATTCCTCCAGACTTAGCGAATTTGATATTGATATAATCACATGATCCGGAATTAATGAGTTTTCTCGCATCATGATGATTATAACAGCTCTCGTCTGCCATAATTTTAATTTTTGTCTGTTGTTTTAATTCAGGAAGTTTGTCGTCATACCAGGTACGCATAGGTTGTTCGCAAAATTCAATATTTTGATCTTGCATCTCATTTAAACATCTCACTGCATCATTAAAATTCCAACCCTGATTCGCATCTATTCTTAGAATTATTTGATTACCAATCTTTGCTCTGATTTCTCTGATTCGCCGCAGATCCACATCCGGATCTTTACCTAATTTTATTTTCAGAATTCTTGCTCCTTGGTTTTGATATTTTACTGCGATATTGGCCATTACTTCAGGATCAGCTATTCCTATGGTCATGTCGGTTTCAATCTCTCTTTTTTCTCCACCTAAATACCTGTAAAGTGGCTGTCCATTGTTTTTTGAAGCAAGATCATAAAGAGCCATGTCGAAAGCACTTTTGATGGTTGAGTTTAGAGCGGTAAAATTATGTAGATCCTGAAGTCGGGCAGAAATGTCCATTGGATCTTTTCCTTTTAAAATTCGTGCAAAATCTTTGGCCATCGCCAGACAGGTTTCCTGTGTTTCTCCAACAATCATTGGGAATGCGGAGCACTCACCAACTCCGTAATGATCGCTATCAGTATGTATTCGAATAAAAACATTTTGTGCAAAATTCATCGTGCCTGTTGCGATAGTAAAAGGCTCCATTGGAATACTAAACCTGTAAATATCTGTGTGGGTTATTTTCATCTGTTTGTTTACTGCTTTTTATTAGTGATGAAGCTATCATGATTTATTAAACGTACCCCTGCGGGTATCGGCAAAATCATGATGGTTTCATGGCGAAATTAGTGCTTTCCGTTAAAAATTCGAATAATTGTTTTAGAATTAAAGCTGCAATAACGTTTGGTGGATTGGAGGAG
>JBDNGV010000212.1:0-3096 GCA_041689125.1 Daejeonella sp. | reverse complement strand
GCAATAGACATTCTGTATAAAGACGGGTATAAGGGATATTATAGTTTTGAATGGGAGAAATTATGGCATCCGGAAATTACCGAACCCGAGATTGCGATTTCACATTACGCTAAAGCGATGAAAGAGCATTTTAAAATTTGAGAATAACGAGTTTTATACGTGTTGGAAACCGTACTATCTATTGACTGACTCATTTCATAATTTGAGTTCTCAAAGCTTAAAAAACGAACGGTATTCTTCCTTTAATTCAATCAGACAGTCAGCACAAAGACACCCCTCATAGTGTTCACTTACATATTGGGCTTCATTTAAATTCAGCATAATAGCGTTGCATTGGCACTTGCTGAAGGCATTGGCTTTACATTCCATTCTTTTACCGCAACGCTCGCAAGTAATGATCTCATGCTTAGTCATTTGTATCAGGTTTTTAAACAGAATAAATTAATTGACAAAAAAAGAATCCTGCGGGAATTAATGCATTCATTAAAATTCGCATTTTTAAGAACCGCAACTAACACACCCGTCTTCCATAATGCAGCTGGCTCCTCCTTCTACCGCCGATGGTTCAACATCTCTTGGATCATTGTTTTGAAGCAGTTCAAACTTAGGGACTACTGGTTCCAGGATCTTTCCCCCTTGCTTTTCTACAGTAAACTGAACCGCCTTGGTTGCCGCTTGTGTACGAAGGTAATACATCCCTGTTTTTAATCCCTTTTTCCATGCATAAAAATGCATGGAAGTCAATTTGGCCAAATTTGGATTATCTACAAATAGGTTAAGCGATTGCGACTGGCATATAAAAGCACCTCGATCAGCAGCCATATCTATCAGATTACGCTGTTTAATCTCCCAAACCGTTTTATATAATTCCCTGATTTCTTTAGGTATTTCTTCTATGTGCTGGACAGAACCGTTGGCTCTGATGATATTATCCTTCATGGTATTGTTCCATAATCCCAGATTAATCAAATCTTTCAGCAAATGTTTGTTCACGATAATAAACTCCCCACTTAATACCCTGCGAGTATAAATATTGGAAGTGTAGGGCTCAAAGCATTCATTATTCCCTAATACCTGCGAGGTTGATGCTGTGGGCATGGGAGCAACTAGGAGAGAATTCCGTACCCCAAATTGTTTAACCTCTTCCCTTAAATTTTCCCAATCATGCCTGTCTGAAGGCTTAACACCCCAAAGATCGAATTGAAACAAACCCTTTGACAAGGGTGATCCTCTGAAAGTTTCATACGCTCCTTGCTCCTTCGCCAAATCCTTACTTGCCGTCATCGCCGCAAAATAGATTGTCTCAAATATATTTTTATTTAATAATGCAGCCAAAGCACTTTCAAATGGCAAACGCAGTAAAATAAAAACATCTGCAAGTCCCTGCACCCCAAGTCCAATAGGACGATGACGGAAATTGGAATTTCGTGCTTCTTTTACAGGATAAAAGTTATTGTCGATGATGCAATTTAAGTTTTTTGTTACCTGATAGGTGATATCATATAATTTCCCGAAATCAAACTGCCCTTCTGTTATGAAACGGGGTAAGGCCAGAGAAGCAAGGTTACATACAGCTACTTCATCTGCACTGGTATATTCAATAATTTCAGTGCAGAGATTACTGCATTTTATGGTACCCAAATTCTGCTGATTACTTTTGCTGTTTGCCGCATCTTTATACAAGAGATATGGTGTACCTGTTTCAATCTGTGCTTCCAGAATAGCAAACCATAACTCTTGTGCCTTAATCTTTTTACGCGCCCTTCCCTCTGTTTCATATTGATGATACAACTCTTCAAACTCCTTTCCAAAACATTCATGCAAACCCGGTGCCTCATGCGGACAAAAAAGGCTCCACTCTTCATTAGCTTCAACTCTTTTCATAAAAAGATCAGGTATCCAGAGTGCATAAAAAAGGTCTCTTGCACGCATTTCTTCCTTACCATGATTCTTTCTCAGATCCAGAAATTCAAACACATCGGCATGCCAGGGTTCCAGATAAATCGCAAAGGCTCCTTTCCTTTTCCCTCCGCCCTGATCTACGTAACGTGCCGTATCGTTAAATACCTTAAGCATGGGAACAATTCCATTACTTGTACCATTTGTGCCGCCGATATAGCTGCCTGTTGCTCTGACATTGTGTATTGCAAGACCTATCCCACCTGCGCTCTGAGAAATCTCTGCAGTTTGCTTCAAAGTATCGTAAATACCATCAATACTATCATCCTTCATCACTAAAAGAAAACAGGATGACATTTGCGGCTTGGGGGTTCCGGCATTAAAAAGTGTTGGAGTAGCATGGGTGGACCAACGCTCGGTCATCAGATTATAGGTATGTATAACGCTATCCAGATCATTCTTATGGATTCCGATCGCCACACGCATGTACATATGCTGCGGGCGTTCAGTAATTTTACCATCAATTCGAAGCAAATATGACTTTTCAAGCGTTTTAAAGCCGAAGTAATCAAACCCAAAATCTCGGTCATAAATAATAGAACTATCCAACAGATCAGCATTTTTTTCAATTATTTCTATCACATCATCAGCGATTAAAGGCATTTTACGACCACTGTTGGCATCAGAATAATGATAAAGATTCAGCATGGTTTCAGAAAATGATTTGATAGTATTCTTGTGCAGGTTACTTACAGCAATACGACTTGCTAGCAAGGCATAATCAGGATGTTTTGTTGTGAGAGAAGCTGATATTTCTGCTGCAAGATTATCTAATTCAGTGGTGGTTACGCCATCATAAAGACCTTCTATTACTTTTTTGGCAACATCAATTGAATCTATAAGTGGACTAAGGCCATAAGATAATTTCTGTATACGAGCAGTAATTTTATCGAACTTAACGCTCTCTTTTCTTCCGTTTCTTTTGATTACAAACATGATTCTTTTGTGATTGGTTATTATTGATATTTGTCTTAGTTGCACATCATAGTAAAGGATATCGTTACAAATTAATATCAATTACACATTATCTATTGCATTAAAAATCCTCTTCCAGAGAGAAGTTGTTCAATTCTTTGCTGCCTGAAAGTACTCCTGCTTTTTGATAGTCTCCAACCCTCTTTTCAAAGAAATTAGTTT
>JBDNGV010000211.1:0-2951 GCA_041689125.1 Daejeonella sp. | reverse complement strand
TTGATTCTTTGTTCTTCGTTATTGATTCTTGATACCAATTCTAGAAATCTCATAAAAAACGAAACCCACTAGTGTGAATTGCTTCAGGGACTAATGGGAATAAGATGATGCAAAAATGAAGCAAAAAATTGCAAAAGCAAACAAAATTTAAAAAATGAGGTATACCGACTTTGCCAGCATTATGACATTCGCCCGAATGAACCGCTACTTGTTAGCTTGCGGAGGCAATACCCGGAGGCCAATGACGCTTTACAGGAAAAACCTGCAACTCACACAAGAGCTTTTTACCCTTATAAGTTGTTTTGAAGTCGCACTAAGAAATGGCATTGATGCTACGGTTACACTTTCATTAAACAACGATTGGCTAAGAAGCGCTGTTGTACCTGATGGTATTTTTGATACCTTTTATCTGTTATCTGAAATTGATTGCTAAAGGTCATATAAATCATGTTTTAGATAATTAACAGGAATTACTCTAATCAATTTGTTATTTGTTACAAGCAAGTAAAATGAAGCTTACATTAATTAAATTTACCGTATGGTCAATATGAAATTATTTGAAAGTAAACAGATACGTTCGATTTGGAATGAGAAAGAGCAGAAATGGTTTTTCTCAGTTCAGGATGTTGTTGAAGTGCTTAGTGACAGTACAGATGTAAAACAATACATTAAAAAAATGTTAAGCCGTGATGAATTACTTAAGAGTAACTGGGGTACAATTTGTACCCTAGTTGAAATGGAAGCAGCAGATGCAAAGAGACGTAGGATACAAGCTGCAGATGCAAAAGGGCTCTTAAGAATTATCCAGTCTATTCCATCTGCTAAGGCAGAACCATTCAAACTTTGGTTAGCTCAAGTTGGTTCAGATAGATTAGATGAAATTGAAAACCCTGAGTTAGCGACTCAACGAACTCGAGATTTATACAAACTCAAAGGTTATCCAGATGATTGGATTGAAAAACGGATGAGAAGCATAGCTATTCGGGAAGAATTGACGGATGAATGGAAAAATAGAGGTGTAAAAGAACAAAAAGAATATTCAATACTTACAGCAGAAATTTCAAAAGCAACATTTGGATTGACACCTTCCGAATATAAAAATGTAAAAGGAATAAAACACCAGAATTTACGGGACCATATGACTGACCTTGAATTGATTTTTTCTATGCTTGGAGAAGCTTCAACAAGTGCAATTGTTAAGACCAAAAATCCGAAAGGCTTTGTTCAAAATAGAGTTATTGCTAAACAAGGTGGGATCATTGCGGGTGATGCAAGGAAAGCATTAGAAATAAAGACCGGTGAAAAGGTGGTTTCAAAAGATAACTATTTACCCAAAAAGAAACGCCCACAATTGAGTAAAAGAAAACAGAAGTCGCTTGCAAAAAAGTAAACAAAATTCTGGAGCAACATTTCGGAATTACTAATAAGCTAAGTTATTTTTGGTTAGTAATTGATCCTGAAATTATGAAATGAAGCATGTTCAAACTGTTATCTGTTGTCTGTTATCTGAAATTGATTGCTAAATGTCATATGAAGGGATCAAAAATCTTAATTGTTGTTGGTTGGTTGGTTGGTTGGTTAGTTGGTTAGTTAGTTAGTTGGCTAGTTGGTTAGGAATTGATTACTAAACTGTCAAGTAAATTCAGGCATGTTCAAATTGTCTTGATTCTTGGTTCTTGGTTCTTGATACTTGATTCTTGATACCTGTTATCTGTTGTCTGTTAACTGGAATTGATTACAAAATGTCACATGAAGATGTAAATTTTCTCAATACTCAATACTAACTACTCAATACTAAAGAAAATGGCCATTCCATGGAAAGCTGAGCTTGTAAAACTAAGAGGAGAAAATAGAATTGCGGTTCATTTTCCCAATAATACTGAACTTGTGATAAGAATGAGGAAATTAACAGGTGCAAAATGGAGCAATACCTTAAAAGCTTGGCATTTACCCCTAACAGAAGAATACCAGAAACAATTTAAAATCCATATTCCTGAAGATCCTTTAGCTAATAAGTCTAAGGAAATTGAAGCATTTAAACTTTGGCTTCGATCGAAGCGATATAGTGAAAACACTATTGGAACTTATATTAACGCATTACGTTCATTCCTGACCTTCCACCAGAAAAAATCTATTTCTGAAATCTGCAATGAAGATGTTATTATATACAATAATGATTATTTGCTTAAAAATGGATTATCTGCCTCCTATCAAAATCAGGTAGTTAATGCCATTAAACTATTCTTTAAAACACAAACGGATCTACGAATTAATCCCGACCTGGTACACCGTCCCAAAAGTGCTCATGTTTTACCCAATGTTTTGAGTAAGGAAGAAATTAAGCAGATCCTAAATGCCCCTAAGAACATCAAACATAAAGCTATGCTTTGTCTACTGTATAGCTGCGGACTCCGTAGATCAGAAATTTTAAATCTGAAAATTACCCATGTTGATTCCAAAAGGAAGCTATTGATTATTAAGCAAGCAAAAGGTAAAAAAGACCGGGTTGTGCCCTTATCAGAAAAAATAATTGTCCAATTACAGGGATATTATAAGCACTACCGGCCAAAGATATGGCTGTTTGAAGGGCAAAATCAGGAAGAACAGTATAGTGAGAGAAGCTTAGCCAATGTGCTTAAGCAAGCTTTAGTGATCGCAAAAATCAAAAAACCGGTTAGCCTCCATTGGCTAAGACATAGTTATGCAACCCATTTACTAGAGAATGGTACGGATTTGCGGTACATTCAAGAAATACTGGGTCATAAAAGCAGTAGAACAACTGAAATCTATACCCATGTAAGCACCAAAAGCTTACAGAACATCAAAAGCCCTTTTGATGATTTGGATATTGAATAGTTAAATAGCATATTTAAATAAAGGATCATAGACCTTCCACAAGCCGTTGAATTTTGTTGGCTTGTGGAAGGTTTGTGGCAGCAATAAGTAAGTTA
>JBDNGV010000210.1:0-2696 GCA_041689125.1 Daejeonella sp. | reverse complement strand
ATAATCGTTCTGATTAATTCTGAAAATTACAGAAAGAAAATCAAATGCTGTTGTTATAGCAGCAACAAATTCATCCAAATACCTGATGATTTAGTCAAAATAAATTTGCTGTAATAAATAAAATCAAACAGATATAACAGTTCACAATCTGGCAGCGGTTTACTATTTTAAAAATAGTAAAGTATTATTTCATTGAAAAATTCAGAGTGTATAAATAAGAAGCCATATACATTCTTGATTTCAAAGGAAAAAACATAAAAGCTTGCCTCTGTGGACAAGCTTTTATGTTTTGTTTTTCCGTGAATGAATATAAAATAATTATCTATTCCCCTGACGTCCGGTACCTGAAGTTCTGTCAGCGCCTGAAGGTTTCATGCTTCCTGCTGGTCTTCCAACTTTAGCTGGTTTACGGCTTTCGGGATATGATTTTACTCTTTCACCATTTCTGGCTTTAGAACGTGCTACGCCACTTACGGCTTCCCCTTTTTCTCTGCCTTCAAGCATAGTTCCTGTTGCGGTACCACTTACATCTTTACCATGAAGGTTATTATCACCGGTATTACCATTTAATATTCCGTTGTCAGAACGATCTGCTTTGCGGGTTTCAGCTTGTGCTTTTCTGAAAGCTTTACGTGCTTCTTTTTCTTTAGGAGATAATTTACCATCTCTGTTTAAATTATCTTGGCGATGGTCATTCTTAGACTTGCTCTTGGCAAGTTCACTAGTAGTCTGGCCTTTGTCTTTACCTTTTAAAATAGTTTCTTTAGAAGTTGAGCTAACAGATGTTCCATGCTCATTAGATGATGAACTTCTTTGTGCAAACGCAGATACTGCAAATAATGCAATTGCTGCAGAGATTATTACCTTCTTCATAATTTAAAGTTTTTAATAGATTTATTTATCAAAGGTATTTGCCCATTATGAAGGGAACATGAAGATTTAGAATCAATTATATCTGCCCGTTTGGGTAAAGTTATAGTTATAATCTTGAGTTTTAATCCTGATGGAAATTTAAGAATTTAAAATGCTGGAAAGAATAAATGAGCTAAGTATCGAGCAATTAAATCATATGCCAGATGGCTTTAATAATAATATAATCTGGAATATGGGGCATCTACTTGCTTCGCAAGAAAGTATTATGTACAAGCGAAGCGGACAGGAACTTCATGTGGATCAAAGATTCATTGACGCATATAAAAACGGATCAAGGCCTATGGTTAAGGTTGAGGCTGTTGAGATCAAATACATTAAGGACTTACTGATTTCCAGTTTAAACCAGATTGAAGAGGATTTAAATCAAGGAAAGTTCAGTAATTATATTCTCTGGACGGTTAGTATTGGTATTGAAATTAAAACAAAAGATGATGCCTTGAGTTTTTTACCATACCATGAAGGGCTACATCAGGGTTTGATACAAGTATTTGCCCGTAAAGTTTGAACCAAACTTTTTTAATGCTGGGACTATAAATTTTCAGCGACATCTGTTACCTTAATCTTTCCTTTAGAAAAAATCAGACCTAACATCATGATGACTCCTGAAGTGAGAATAACAAAGGATAGTACGCCTTCATTAAATTTCACGGTAGTTAATTGTACAGGGATACTATAAAAAAGGATAATCGTAATTAAACCCCTTGGTGCGATAAATAATTCAGGAAAAACATTAGTCTGGGATATATAGCGTAGAAACACGTATCGAATAATTAGGATTACTAAAACAATTACTGATCCTGTTATTAGCACAGGAATTGAAAAAATTAGTTTAATATCAATACTATAGCCAAAAAGTAAGAAAAAGAATGTTCGGATAAGAAAGGCCAGTTCAATAGTCATTCCTTTAAGTTCCCGATTTACACTTATTAATTTTTCAGGATGAAGAAATCCTTTAATTCGTCCCCTAAGAAATGGTTCCGCATTATTTAATACAAGTCCGAATACCAAAATAAAGAAGAGCGAAGGCAAATGCATCTGTTTGGATAAAGAATAAACCAAAATCAGAATTGATAAGATCAGGAAAACTTTTATATGTCCTCTTAAATACTTAAAAAGTAATAGTATTAATACAGTGCAAACAATTGAAATCAAACAAATCAGAATCAGATTTACTACAAAAGCAGTACCGGTGTTTATGGATAAGAGATTATCAGAAATTACATAATTGAAAAACATAATCCCTAGAATATCAGAGAATGTAGACTCGTATACAATAAACTCACGTTTTGCTGCGTCTAATTTATTTACACTAGGAATGGCTATGGCACTACTGATAACTCCCATTGCAACTGCATAAGGTAATGCCTGTTTAAAAGGTATATCAAAAGCGAAATGTAAAATATCTGCAATGGCGATTGTCGTTATGAATAACACCGAAACAGCACTTAATAATGATTTTAAAATAAGTTGCTTTTTATCCTTAGTAATTTTAAGGTCGAGTGCACCTTCCAAAACGATCAGTATCAGCCCAATAACTCCAAGTATTTCGAGTACAGTTTTCGGGACTAATAAATTCAATTGATAATATTCTGCAAATCCCTTTAAAATCATCCCACAAATGATTAAAAGTATAACAGAAGGAATTCTCAGGCGATCGGAAAGAATATTGAAGATGTAAGATATTATTGTAACAACACATAATATAATTAAAACTTGGTAAGTATCTATGATCATTTTCTTAGCTGAATAGTATAAAACTTATT
>JBDNGV010000209.1:0-16622 GCA_041689125.1 Daejeonella sp. | reverse complement strand
ACCGCAAAAGCCGGAATTGAGGCAGCCAAAGCAATGAATAATGCTGAATACGTTCGTCTAAATGGAAAAATTCTTGCTGCTGCCGGTGGCCGCTAGTCAATTATTTAGATTTTTTTTAACTATAAAGACTTCGAATTGAAGTCTTTATAGTTAATAGAATTCTTAAGTCAATTTTTAGGATTCAAAAATTCAAGGCTCAATTAGTACCTTACTATATGCCCCGTTTCTTCGATAGCCTTGATAATCTCAACCTTTAACAGGGTCTCGGAATAGGTAATTTCGGCTCTACCTCTCTCTGTTATTATGTGGGTGATTCCAAGCTTTTTTATTGAGTCAGTTACCGCCTGTTGCTTATGTATGCGGGTCATGGTTGGAATTTCAAATAAGACCGTTTTCATTTTTTAAAATAATTGATAGCTAGTATAGTTAAGACGCATAGCATTAGCTAATTGCTACAGACCCGATAAATTATTTCAAATCACTTATTTCATCAGCAGAAATCTCGATACTATCCCAAACTTTTGCCGGAACCTGTACTAAGGCAAGTTTTGCTTTAATAAAACCTAGGCTTTCCGGTACTTCTATTGAGTTTTCATCCCAAATCTTTGCCGGAACTGGCACATAGAAAGTTCTGTAATCTTTAGCTAATTCAGCAGGAACTTCTACATCAGGATTTCCCCAAACGAATTCAGCTAACGGTACTAATGCATACTTTGCCTTTATAAATTTTAAAGTCTCAGGAACCTCAAGATCATTTGCTGTCCAATCTCGCGGTGATACCGGGATATTCGAATGAATGCCATTTAATGTGTTATCGTCGATGTTTTTTACATTTGAGAACGATTCAGTATTCAGTAAAAGGATAAATAATGCGATTAGTGTGTTTAGTATTGTTTTCATAATTTTTTCTTTTTTTCTTCAAATGTATATCGGATATCCGGGCTAGTAAATAGGAATTAGGCAGATAAGGCTAAGAACTCGGTGAAAAAGGGAAAAATATCGGTGAAATGGGAAATTGATTTTTCTACTATTAATTCAAAGCGTTGAACATTGGAGTAAACAGCTTTTAATAGAAAATATTAAATTTCATTTTCGACTTGATTTATGGAACATTAAATGTAGCAAAAATAAAGGTTGAGGCTCAAAGGACATATTCAAACAATCCTTATCGTTTATTCTCAGCACTATACCATGATTTTATTTCAATACCAATTATCTTACTTTGTGCTTACAATCATGTAATTATTAGATAGATAAAGTGATTAGCTTTGCCGAAATATCGTATGTATACAATAGTTGCTTTATTTATCTTTTAGAATTGATTGATGTCTTTTTCAAAAAACCTGTTACTGTTTATTTTTGTTCTATTTTCTTGTTCCTTCGGTGCAATTGCTCAGGAAAACTATACTATAAACGGTGTTGTGAAAGATTCCCTTTCAGGAGAAACCCTAATTGGAGTCACACTTAAATTTACCGCAATAAGCCAAACCGGTACTAGCACCAACGCCTACGGCTTCTACTCCTATAAACTTAATCCAGGTGAATATAACCTAAATGTCAGCTATATTGGCTACAGATCAATAAACCGAAAGCTCAGCATCAATTCAGATATCCGGCTCGACCTAAATATGGTACCCGAGAATGTTCTTGAAGAAATTGTGATTACTTCAGAAAAAAGGAACGATAATATTGTCAATGCTCAGATGGGCGTAGCTAAAATCAATCTGAATGAAATCAGAAATGTTCCTGTTCTTTTCGGGGAGCGCGATATTCTGAAAACCCTTCAACTTCTTCCGGGAATAAAATCAGCAGGAGAAGGAAATAGCGGATTTTATGTTCGAGGTGGCTCTACAGACCAGAATCTGATCCTCTTAGACGAAGCACCTGTTTACAATGCTTCTCACTTACTTGGCTTCTTTTCTACTTTCAACTCCGATGCTATAAAGGATGTTAGTGTTTATAAAGGCGGGATGCCGGCACAATATGGCGGAAGACTTTCTTCTGTACTCGATATTCGGATGAACGACGGAAATAAAAAAGAGTACACTGCAGAAGGAGGTATTGGGCTAATTTCATCCCGATTAAAAGTTGAAGGTCCAATTGTTAAAGACAAAAGCTCCTTCATGATCAGCGGGCGAAGGACTTATGCCGATGCATTTCTGGCACTTTCAAAAGATAGTGCCATCAACAATAATACCCTCTATTTCTATGATCTGAACGCAAAGGTCAATTATCAGATAGACGATAAGAATACGCTATACCTTTCGGGATATTTTGGTCGCGACGAATTAGGTCTGAACCAAACTTTTGGCTTTGGCTGGGGCAATGCCACATCAACTTTGCGATGGAACCATCTATTCAGCAATCGTTTATTTTCAAATACTTCCCTCATCTATAGCAACTACAATTATGTGATTGAGAATTTTCTGGAGGAGAATAACTTCAGGGTGAATTCCTCCATCAGGGATTTAAATTTAAAACAGGACTTTCAACTGGCTTTAAATAACAGCCATAACCTGCGTTTTGGAATTGATTTGATTCATCACACCATAGCACCTGGAAATATTACAGCCAACGCAAGTTCAAGTGTAAACGAAGTAAGTATTGAAAGACGAAAGGGAAACGAGTTAGCAACCTATATTTCTGATGAATGGGAAGTTAATGATAAGTTCAATTTGGTTTATGGATTAAGGGCAAGTTCTTTCTTTCTCTTTGGACCGGGTGTGTTTTCTACCTTTGACAAGGATGGAATTACCACCTCATCCCGTACATATTCTTCTGGTCAATTAGTGAAGTCTTATATTAATCTTGAGCCCCGTATTTCTGGAAGTTATCAGCTGAATGCATTCTCTTCAATAAAAAGTTCATATACCCGCAATACCCAAAATCTGCATCTAATGTCGAATTCAACTGCCGGTTCACCAACTGATTTGTATATCATGAACAGTAATAATGTAAAGCCTGAAATTGCCGACCAGATTTCGCTGGGATATTTCAGAAATTTCAACAATGATAACTATGAGTTTTCTACAGAGATATACTTGAAACAAATGCAAAATCAGATCGATTATAGAAGTGGCACTGACCTGAGAGGTAATACCAATGTTGAAGCTGACCTTCTGTTTGGTGATGGCAGAGCATTTGGAATTGAACTTTTTCTTAAGAAACGATTTGGTAAATTAAATGGCTGGGTGGGATATACACTTTCAAAAACTGAACGTCAGTTTAATGATATCGACATGGGCCAATGGTTCAATGCAAAGCAGGATCGTACCCACGACCTTTCTCTGGTAGGCATTTATAAAGCTAGTGAAAGATGGACCATTTCCTCAACCTTTGTGTATAATACCGGTAATGCAGTTACTTTTCCTGCAGGTAAATACCAGCTAAACAATAAAACAGTTTTCTACTATCCTGAACGGAACTCTGACAGGATGCCTGATTATCATCGTTTGGATCTATCGGCTACTCTAGAAGGTAAACCCGGCAAGAAATTACAGTCCAGCTGGTCATTTGGTGTTTATAATTTGTATAATCGACAAAATGCTTTCTCTATTGATTTCCGAGACGACCCAGATAATCCAAGCAGAACTCAGGCCGTACAAACTACCTTGTTCGGAATTATACCCTCAGTTACATGGAATTTCAAATTTTAATCATGAAAAAATATTTTCAAAACCTAAGACTATTCCTTTGTTTCATTGCCGCCCTGATTTTTTTATCCTCTTGTGAAAAGGTGATTGATCTTGAGTTAAAGAATGCAGATCCAATAATTGTTATTGAAGGAACGGTCAGTAACCAAAATGAAAATCATTTTGTAAGGATCTCTAAAACTATTCCCTTTGATCAATCAACCAGTTTTAAAGGTATAAAAGGGGCACAGGTCTCCTTAAAATCTTCTGTAGGCAACTCAATAATCTTTACAGAGTTTACTGATGGAGTATATAGAAGTCCTCGTTTTAGAGGAACACCAGGGTTTACCTATACTCTAGATGTTCTTGTTGAAGGAAAAACTTATTCTGCACAATCAACCATGCCCTGGCCTGTGATTCCTGATTCTATTAGATTCAAAACGCTTTCATTCTTTGGAAATTCAAATACCTATCCTGTAGTTTATTATGTAGATCCTCCAAAAACTCAAAATCAGTATCGCTACTTATTAAAGATTAATGGAAAACTGCTAAGCGATCTTGTATCTGAAGATCGTTTTAATGATGGAAATGCAGTTTCTGATATTATTTTCTATGATGGGGATGATGAAATTAAGTCGGGAGATATTGTTGATATAGAAATGCAATGCATTGACAGGAATGTATTCAAATATTATTTTGCAATTAGCCAAATAGATGGAAACGGCGGACCACCGGTAGCTCCGGCAAACCCGTTATCCAATTTCAATAACGGTGCATTGGGTATTTTTAATGCCTGTTCGAAATCGACTAGAACTGTTATTCTAAAATAGGGATTCCAATGTTAATTCAGTAATTTGATTGTCAATAGGAATCTTCTAAATGCTGAATTAGTCATTTCAAGTCCTTGTAGTCATCTGTGTATTTTGAATTTTGTAAACTTCAGAATGCATTTTAGCAAATTATCCTTCACAGTTTCCACTTGTTGTAAATGAAACATGATCATTAATCAATATCCAGACCTTTTAAAAATCAGGTTTACACGGAATTTATTTTTGTAAATTGCAAGACTATTAATTCCCACAAAAAATGCTACAAAAATACATTCAGCTAATTTGCTACGGTCTGATTCTGATTGCTTTTTCCTGCTCTTCAGGTCCATACGGGCCAGCGAATAAATCCTATAAAAACCAAACAAAGGAATTAAGTAAAGTAATTAGAACTAGCCCTGTTAATCCTACAGGTCAGGATTTTGTGGGAACAACTAATTTTGGCCTCCGAAAACCAAATTATGTAATTATACACCATACCGCCCAAAATTCTACGGAGCAGACTCTAAAAACATTTACTACACCTAAGACTCAAGTTAGCGCCCATTATGTAATTGGACGGAATGGAGAAATCTATCAAATGCTGAACGATTATTTAAGGGCATGGCATGGTGGAGCCGCAAAATGGGGAAATCTGACTGATATAAATTCTTCTTCTATTGGAATAGAGCTTGATAATAATGGTTTTGAACCATTTTCAGCATCTCAGATTAATGGTCTATTAAGTGTTTTAGCCAATCTTAAGAAAACTCATAATATTCCGGCTGCAAATTTCATCGGACATTCGGACATAGCACCCGGAAGGAAAGTGGATCCCAACATTACTTTCCCATGGAAAGCACTTGCCGAAAAAGGTTATGGCCTATGGCAAGACTCGGTACTGGTGGATTCCACTCCCGAATCGTTTAATCCAATCGAAGCACTCCGTATCATTGGTTATGATATTAAAAATCCCGAAAATGCCATCAAATCATTCCAGCTCCATTTTGTGCAAAAAGAATTGACGGGGATCCTGAATGAAGAGGAAAAACAAATTCTCTTCAATCTTTATAAAAAGTACTTATAGAATTAATATCAGGATTTTTGAGATTCTTTTGCCCAAGTATCTTTTAAGGTAACCGTCAGGTTAAATACCGGTTTACCCGGTGTTGAATCGCTGTCAAGGCTAAAGTACCCTTTACGTATGAATTGATAACCACGGCCCGACTCAGCATTCATTAGATCTGGCTCAATAAAGGCATTGCTGATCACGGTCAAACTATCGGGATTGATATAGTCCTTAAAATTTCTATTCTCATTGGAAGGATCCTCTACCTTGAACAAACGATCATAAAGTCGTATTTCCGCTGTTTCAGCAGCTTCTGCACAAACCCAGTGGATGGTTCCTTTTACATGGATTCCACTGGTATCATTCCCGCTTCTGGATTCAGGAATATAAGTACAATGAACTTCCGAAACACGACCGCTTTCATCCTTCAAAAAACTATCACAACGAAGAATGTAGGCATGCTTCAAACGCACCATGAGGCCAGGACCCAAACGGAAGTATTTTTTTGACGGCTCCTCCATAAAGTCATCACGCTCAATCCAGAGCTCAGAACTAAATGGAATAGCACGGGATCCATCACCACCTTCAGATTCAGGATTGTTTTCACCCTCCATTAGTTCGGTATTCCCTTTCGGATAATTACTGATGATAAGTTTTAATGGATCTAGTACAACCATCCTCCGCCATGCACTTTTGTTTAGGTCCTCACGGATACAGAATTCCAGTAAACTGAGATCAATGAGATTTTCGCGTCTAGCTACACCAATTCGTTCGCTAAAGTTGCGGATTGAAAGCGGAGTATAACCACGACGACGTAAACCACTGATGGTCGGCATTCTGGGATCATCCCAACCGGTAACATATTCTTCATTAACCAACTGAAGCAATTTTCTTTTACTCATCACAGTATAATTCATATTCAGACGAGCAAACTCATATTGCTTAGAAGGGAATTTATTTAACTTCTCGATAAACCACTCATAAAGCGGACGATGCGGAACAAATTCAAGAGTACAAATAGAATGGGTTATTTGTTCAATTGAATCAGACTGCCCGTGGGCGAAATCATACATTGGGTAAATACACCATTTATTACCAGTGCGGTGATGATTGGCATGTTTTATTCGATACATCAGCGGGTCTCGTAAATGCATATTGGCTGAGGCAAGATCTATTTTAGCACGCAATACCCTCGCTCCTTCAGGGTATTTCCCCTCCTTCATTTCTCTGAAAAGTTGTAAATTTTCTTCAATGCTCCTGCTACGAGAAGGTGTGGGTTTTCCTGGTTCTGTTGGACTGCCTTTGGCAGCTGCAATTTCCTCTGCTGATCTATCTTCCACATACGCTAAACCTTGTTTAACCAATTCCAAGGCAAAATTATATAGCTGATCAAAATAATCTGAAGAGTATAACTCTTTATCCCATTTAAAACCAAGCCACTGAATATCTTTCTTTATACTGTCAACATATTCAACATCTTCAGTTGTTGGGTTGGTATCATCAAATCTGAGATTAGTTTTACCACTATATTTTGCGGCGATACCGAAGTTCAGACAAATTGATTTAGCATGACCGATATGCAAATAGCCATTTGGCTCGGGAGGGAAACGTGTTAGAACGCGCCCGCCGTTTTTGCCATTCCGAATATCATCTTCAATGATCTCTTCTAAAAAATTTAATGATCTTTCTTCACTCATAACCACATTTCGAGGTTGCAAAAATAGCAAAATTTAAGTTCTGGGGATAACTTATTCCAAATACGGTTAAATCAAGGCTGTTCCTTAAACGAAATGAAGTATACAATTCAATTTTCTTCTTACTTTTACTTTATACTAATTATGACAGAATCCTTAAATCGCCCCATTCGAGTACTGATAGCCAAAGTCGGACTAGATGGTCATGACCGTGGTGCAAAAATAATCGCGACCTCACTCCGGGATGCAGGGATGGAAGTTATTTATACGGGACTTCGGCAGACACCAGAAATGGTTGTTAATACAGCCCTTCAGGAAGATGTTGATGCTATCGGTGTTTCTATTCTTTCAGGTGCCCATATGACCGTTTTTCCAAAAATCATTCATTTTATGAAAGAAAAGGGTTTAACAGACGTTCTAGTTACCGGTGGAGGAATCATTCCTGACGATGACATGAAAGTTCTTCATAATTTGGGAGTAGGTAAACTTTTTCAGCCCGGAACAAATACTGGAGAAATAGTTGCTTACATCAATAAATGGGTATTAGAGAATCGAAAATTCTGATCCAAAATTATAAACTTGGAAAAAAGGCAAAGATCAGCTCTGATCATAATTTCAAAAAGCTATGAATTATTCTAACCTGCTCATCGAAAAACGTGAACGAATTTTATACATAACCATTAATCGCGAAAGTAAACTTAACGCATTGAACAAAGCTACATTGGCTGAGCTTCATGATGTTATAACTAATTCAATCCATGATGAGGAAGTAGGAGGTTTGATAATAAGCGGAGCAGGGCAAAAAGCCTTTGTTGCAGGAGCCGATATTTCTGAATTCGCAGACTTTAATGCCGATGAAGGAAGGGAACTTGCCCGCGAAGGACAAATTAAGGTCTTTGATGTTATCCAAAACCATCCTAAACCAATTATTGCAGCAATAAATGGCTTTGCTTTGGGTGGTGGTCTAGAACTTGCTATGGCCTGTCATATCAGAGTGGCAGCATCGGGAGCTAAGATGGGACTGCCTGAAGTGAGTTTAGGTTTAATACCCGGTTATGGTGGCACTCAGAGGCTAACCGAACTTATTGGCAAGGGAAGAGCCATGGAAATGATTCTGACAGCAGATATGATCAATGCAGATGAGGCTTACAGAACAGGTCTTGTAAACCATGTATATGAGGCAGAAGAACTCCTTACAAAAGCAAGTGAATTATTGAAAAAAATAATGACCCGGTCCCCATTTGCATTAGGCTGTGCTATCAGAGCAATTAATGCATCCTCGGTGGATGGTATCAATGGATATGAAACTGAGATCTCCGAATTCTCCAATTGCTTCGGATCAGACGATTTCAGGGAAGGGGTTACATCTTTTTTGTCTAAAAGAAAGGCAGAATTTAAGGGTCGTTAAATAAACCTGTTATTGAAAAAGTGTAGAAAATATTACCCAATTATCAATTTATTTCTTAAATTGAAAGCATAATGATCTAGTAATCAGACTTTCGCTACATCTACATACCTATGAGCAAAATATTAATAATTGATGACGAAATAAATATTGGTTTACTTTTATCCAAATTCCTAACAAGAAACGGATTCGAAGTAAAAACAAGTACCAACGGAATAAGCGCTTTAGAGTTAATGACTAAAGAGGATTTTGATCTGGTTCTTTGTGATTTTCGACTCGAGGATACTGATGGAAGGGAGATGTTAAAAAAGATTAAAACTTCTTATCCGAATACCGGGGTGATTATTATTACGGGTTATTCTGATATAAAACTGGCGGTTGAATTGATTAAAATGGGTGCCTTTGACTATATCTCCAAGCCACTTTACCCTGATGAGATACTTAATACCATTAATAAGGCACTTGAGGCACAAAAAGTAATTAATCAGACAGAAACTAAAGATCCTAAAATAGAAAAACGTGGGGGGAATAATGGAAGCGTAATTCCTGAGGAATTTGTTACAGGTAAAAGTGCTGCTTCTTTGGAACTTTTGAAACAAATCAAACTCGTAGCTCCAACAAATTACAGTGTTATTCTTAATGGTGAGAGTGGTACAGGTAAAGAATCGGTTGCAAAAAGTATCCATTTTAACAGCCGTAGAAAAAATAAACCATTCATTGCCATGGACTGTGGTTCCCTAACGAAAGAGTTAGCAGGAAGTGAGTTTTTTGGTCATGAAAAAGGTTCATTTACCGGTGCATTATACACCAAAATTAGCCATTTTGAGACGGCAAATGGAGGAACGCTATTCCTCGACGAGGTTGGGAATCTTTCCTATGAAATTCAGGCTGCTTTATTAAGGACTGTTCAAGAACGCAAAGTAAAACGCATCGGAAGTACAAAGGAAATAGATCTTGATGTTCGTATCCTTGTTGCCACGAATGAAAGCCTGAGTGATGCTATTCAAAAGGGTCGCTTCAGAGAAGATTTATTCCATCGCTTCAATGAATTCAATATTACCATACCTCCATTACGCGATCGTGGAAAAGACATCCTGCTTTTTGCTAAGCATTTCCTTAAAGAGGCAAATTCAGAATTAAACAGAAACGTCACAGACTTGTCTTCAGAAGTGATAGACTGTATGATGACCTATAACTGGCCGGGTAATGTACGTGAACTGAAAAATGTAATTCGCAGGGCAACCCTAATCACAGAAGGAAACGAAATAAAGCTTAAAGCTTTGCCTCTTGAAATTTCAACATTCGCAAAAGTTTCTGCCCTTGAAAGTAACTTTAGTTCAAATATGGCTGTCAACCCAAACAAGCATGACCTAAAAAATGCGGCTATGGAAGCAGAATATGAGACAATTCTGAATGTGTTGAAAGAAGTAAATTTCAATAAAACAAAGGCCGCTAAAATTTTGAATATCGACAGAAAGACGCTTTACAATAAAATGAAAGCGGTCAATCTGGAGTAATTATAAAAAAATATTTAATCAGATAAACCCGCTTAATTATTTGGTGGGATTATAATCTTAAAGCACCTAAATTAGGGGCATTCAGAAGAAACTAATATGTCTATATATAGCTATAAGCAAAGAAATGACATAGTCTTAGCCATCCTCATCATTTTAGGATGTTTCGTATTATATAGTCTGAGGACCATAGCCGGAACATTGCTCAGCACCATTGTACTTTATACCATTCTAATTCCGGTGTATAATTTACTAGTCGAAAAATACAAGGTGAGAGAGTGGATTGCTGCAGGACTGATGATCTTACTTTCATTACTGGTGATAGTGCTTCCTTTTTTAATGTTCAGCTTGATGGTTATCGATAAAATTTCAGAATTTCAGGCTGATCCGATGCGAATGATGGTCATGATGCAGAAAATTGACGATTTTATCGGTTCCAAATTAGACCAACCTCACTTGCTCGATAAAGCTATGGCAAAACTCAGTCAATTTGCAGGAGAATTATTTCCATCTCTGATTAGCGGCGCACTGAATATTGTTCTCGGACTGGTAATCATGTACTTCCTCCTGTACTTTATGATGGTTCAGAAAAAGGAATTTGAAGCCGGGTTGCTTAAATATGCTCCTTTTCGCGAGCAAAATGCTTTAAAATTCGCAGAAGAATTAAAGAATAATACCTATTCTAATGTTCTTGGCCAGGGTTATATTGCTATGGTTCAGGGTTCATTGCTTAGCATTTCTTTCTTCCTATTTGGAATCAGTGATCCTATATTTTGGGGGGTTATTGCCACATTTCTTTGTTTCCTCCCAGCTATTGGGGCGCCCCTTATATTTGTTCCGGCTGCAATAATTGAATTAGCAAATGGAAATGAAACCGCCGGCTGGGGGATCTTACTTTTTGGATTTATAGTTATAACCAATATTGACAATGTATTGCGTTTAATCATTGCAAAAGGGATCTCAAATACACATCCTATCATAACAGTAGTTGGCATAATTATTGGTATTCCTATATTTGGTATACTGGGACTTGTATTCGGACCGTTATTATTATCGTATTTCATGCTCACGATTCGAATCTATGAAACGAGTAAACTGGCAACAGAAAGGCTTGAAAAGCTGAAATCCGGAGGAGATCAATGAAGTTATCAGTATATCGATAAAATTGCAAAAACAGCTCATTTATACCTTAACATTAAATAATCTACCATGAGAGATGATTCGAAAATTTTAATCGCACTGCTTGCCGGGATGGCTGCAGGAGCAGCTTTAGGAATATTATTCGCACCAGAAAAGGGATCAGAAACCCGAGATAAACTAAGTGATTCTTTGAAAAATCTTGGAGATAGCATCAGGGACCTTGCAGCTGAAGAAATTGAAAACCTGACTGAATTTAAAGAAAAAGTGGTTGAGAATATCCGATCAAAAATAAGATTAGCGGAAGATGATTTTACAGAGGAAAAAGCTATCGTTAACAATGTGAGCGATAAAGCAGAACGCAAATACAATAAGGCTAAAAATTCTTAAATTTTTTAACGATTATGGAAGAACAAGAGGTTGATCCACAAAACATCATTGAGAAAATCAAAGAATACATCCATATTCGAACAGAGTTATCTTTACTTAGTGCTGTAGACAAAGGATCACAATTGTTTGCCAACTTGCTTACCGGTGGCCTAGTTCTGATACTTATGGTTCTTGGGGGCTTATTTGGCAGCTTTGCACTCGGATTTTATTTATCTGAGGTTTTAAACAACACTTATGGGGGATTTTTAATCGTAGCAGGAATATATTTACTTCTAGCGGTGATATTGAATTCCATCAAAGAGAAATATATGGAGAAGCAAATCATCAATATGGTGATTAAAAAATTTTTCAAGGATAGGAACGAAGAACAAAATGAAAACAAGTATTCAAAATAGTGACGATCTGCGGATGGAAATTCTTCGATTAAGAACCGTTCGTTCTGAGATAGAGGGTGATCTAAAAGTCGAAATAGACAGGATTACGAATCGGTTTCGTGTACCTTTAATGCTCTTCACTAAAGTTAACGATTGGATTACTCCAATGTTTAAATCAAGCAGAAATGAGCCAGGCAACTTGAGCCAAGATTGGGTAACCAGTATTTTTAGAATTGGATTGCCTGTATTGATGAATAAGTTTATATTCCCAAAATCAGGCTTCCTGTTAAAATCTGTAGTTGAATTGCTCTCCCAGAATACTGCAAAAACGTTAAATAAAGATGTAGTGACCGACTTGATTAATAAATTTTCTGATTGGATAAAATCCGGTAAACAAAAAAAAAGGGATGTTCCGGCGATCGACGATTATGGTATACCACCCGATAGTGAAACTTATTAAAACAACCTCCTAAAAAATAATTAAGAGGTTTTTTATGCGTAATTATTTTTAAAATCTTCGTATACAACCCTGATTCCTTGTTCAAGTCCAATCTGATGCTTCCAGCCCTTACTTTGTAACTTTGAAACATCCAAAAGCTTACGCGGAGTGCCGTCTGGCTGCGACGAATCAAAAACTAAATCACCCTCAAATCCTATTATATTTTGCAATATTAAAGCCAATTCCCTTATGGTGATATCCACTCCTGTACCAACATTGATCATTTTCGGATCATCATAATGTTGCATTAAATAATAACAGGCATTTGCAAGGTCATCAGAAAAAAGAAACTCGCGCCGTGGATTTCCGGTTCCCAGAATGGTCACATGATCTGCGGAATTTAATTTCGCCTCATGAAATTTACGAATTAGGCCAGGCAAAACGTGCGAATTTTTTGGATGATAGTTATCATTTCTTCCATATAAATTGGTAGGCATAACAGATATAAAATTACATCCATATTGCGAGCGATAAGCTTCGCACATCTTAATACCTGCAATTTTTGCTATGGCATATGGCTCATTGGTGGTTTCAAGTAATCCGGTTAATAAATATTCTTCTTTAAGCGGTTGAGGAGCATGTTTAGGATATATGCAGCTTGATCCAAGAAACATTAGCTTTTTTACTCCGTTAAGGTAGGACTGATGGATTACATTATTCTGAATAGAAAGATTTTCAAATAAGAAATCTGCTCTGAATGTATTATTTGCAATAATTCCCCCAACCTTAGCTGCAGCTAAAAAAACATATTCCGGTTTTTCTTTGAGAAAAAAATCAGAAACTGCATGTTGTTCTCTTAAATCAAGTTCCGATGAGGTACGCAGCAAAAGATTAGTATATCCTTCCTTTTCAAGTTTTCTGAAAATAGCAGAACCTACCATCCCGCGATGACCCGCAATATATATTTTAGCTGCCTTTTCCATTATTATAGAGTATGCAAAGATAAAACTATTTTTACACGCATTTAAATTAGAAATGGGTAAGGATAAACTTCGTCGCTTTGCAGAAATCACAGCTTTTGAAAATGTCGTTGAGCTGGAAGATGGAAAAATATTAAAAGGCCATTGGGCTGAACATCATTTTAAAAATAATAATCAACTGATTCTCGAACTGGGCTGCGGCAAAGGTGAGTATACTGTTAACCTTGCCCAAAAATATCCTCAAGTAAATTTTATCGGAATAGATTATAAAGGAAATCGGATTTGGAGGGGGGCAAAAACAGCTATCGAAGAAAATATTTCGAATGTTGCCTTCCTGCGTATTCAGATCGAAAATCTGCTCGAATATTTCTTGGAAAATGAAGTTGCTGAAATCTGGATTACCTTTCCTGATCCACAGCCACAAATAAGCAGGGAGAAAAAACGCCTGACCTCAATCCGATTCCTGGATATGTATAAAAAGATTCTGAAAAAAGGTGGTCCTGTACATTTAAAAACTGATAGTGACCTTTTATTTAATTTTACAAATACTAAAATCCAAGAGCTCGGGCTTATCAACCATATCAGTACTGATAACTTATATAAATCCCCTTTTGTGGATGATGTACTTTCAATCAAAACATATTATGAGAAAAAGTATCTTGCCATTGATAAGAATATAAATTACCTGAAGTTTAGTTTTGAATAAATGGAAAAACTTAGTTTCTATGACCAGGTTTACCAGGTTGTAAGACTCATCCCCAAAGGAAGGGTTAGTTCTTATGGTGCAATTGCCTCCTATCTGGGAACGAGGGGTTCATCAAGAATGGTTGGCTATGCAATGAATGCTGCCCATACAACCTTTCCGCCTGTACCTGCTCAGCGTGTAGTGAACAGAAATGGCTTACTCACTGGAAAATTTCATTTTGGATCAGCAGATATGATGCAGCAATTACTTGAAAACGAAGGTGTTAAAGTAGAAAAAGATAAGGTGGTAGATTTTAAAAAAATATTTTGGGATCCCGCTATTGAGCTTGAACTCTAAGGTACTGGTAAGTCTTATTAAGAAATTAAATATAAAAATTACTCTTATGGCAAAAATGATCGATGAATTTAATAGCTACCGTATCAGGATGAATGAACGTATCATGGATACTGCTGAAATGAATGAAATTTTTATGATTGCAAATCTAGTTGGAGGTTCCATTGTTATTCCACATTACCGAAGAGCTCTTGAATATTGGGAAGAGCTCAACAATAATTGAACTTAGTTTGTATTTTCAATTGAATTAATAGATTTCTTGTAATTATCTTTAAATAAACAAAAATTGAACCTGGATCAAACTATTGTCAGATGCGCCTGGTGCGGTATTGACCCACTTTATGTCAAATATCACGACGAAGAATGGGGCAAACCTGTTTACGATGATCAGACATTGTTCGAATTTTTGATTTTGGAGAGTGCACAGGCGGGTTTGAGTTGGATCACTATCCTCCGAAAACGTGAAAATTACAGGAAAGCATTCGCAAATTTTGATGTCCTAAAAGTTGCCGCTTTCACACAGGACGATGTTGAACGCTTATTGCTTAATATGGGAATCATTCGAAACCGCCTAAAAGTTAATGCTGCAATAAGCAATGCCCAATTGTTTCTGGGCATTCAGATTGAATTCGGTTCGTTTTCTAACTATATCTGGGGATTTTTACCCAATAAAAAACCAATTGTAAATAAACTAAGCAGTCACAAAGACTTGCAACCAAGAACTGAATTATCAGACCGCATCAGTAAAGACATGAAAAAACGAGGATTTAAATTCTTTGGAACGACCATTTGCCATGCACACATGCAGGCTATCGGGATTGTAAACGACCATATTGATGGCTGCATAGCCAAATAAATTTTAGAGGGAATATTCCCAAAAATCAATACTTATAATGAAAAAACTATTTCTCTTAGATGCGTTTGCCCTAATTTACAGAGCCCATTTCGCATTAAGTAAAAATCCAAGATTCACATCCGGAGGTCTGAACACATCGGCCATAATGGGATTCACCAACACTTTGCTGGAAGTTCTTAAAAAAGAAAATCCTAGTCATATGGCAGTGGTTTTTGATACTAGTGCCCCTACAGAAAGGCATATCGATTTTGCCGATTACAAGGCTCACCGGCAGGCAATGCCCGAAGATCTTTCTACTGCCATTCCATATATCATCCGCTTGATCGAAGGATTTAACATCCCGGTTATATTCGCTGATGGATATGAGGCCGATGACCTGATAGGTACTCTCGCTAAAAAAGCAGAGCTCGAGGGTTTTACAGTTTATTGCATGACTCCTGATAAGGATTTTGGTCAGCTCGTTTCTGAAAACATATTCATTTACAAACCTGCCCGAATGGGAAATGGAATGGAAATTCTGGGTGTTAAAGAGATACTTGAAAAATGGGAAATTGATCATGTTGAACAGGTAATCGATATTTTAGGCCTGTGGGGTGATGCAGTTGATAATATCCCTGGCATTCCTGGAATTGGTGAAAAAACAGCAAAACAATTGATCAAACAATATGGTTCTATCGAAAATATTATCAGCAATAGTCATGAACTGAAGGGCAAACTTCGGGAAAATGTTGAAAATTTTGCTGAACAAGGATTGATTTCAAAAAAGCTTGCCACAATCATGCTAAATGCTCCAGTAGACCTTGATGTAGACGCTTTGCATGTGGATGAACCGAACAGGGATATGCTTGAACCTCTTTTCGCAGAACTGGAATTTCGAACCCTTGGAAAAAGAATTTTTGGAGATGAATTTAGCATAGCTGATATAAAATCCGGACCCTCCTCCGGACAAATGGATCTCTTTGGAAACCATGAGATACAGGAATCTACCGGCTCAAATGAAAGGACAGAAGCTAGCCTTCCCCAATTGCCCTTAAGTTTCAAAAATATAAGCAATACTGAACATAATTATCATTTGACAGATACTCCTGAGAAAAGGAGCAATCTAATTAATTTGCTTAAGGTAAACAGCGCCGTCTGTTTTGATACTGAAACTACCGGCCTTGATGCCAATAACTGCGAATTAGTTGGACTTTCTTTTAGTGTGCGACAAGGTGAAGCATGGTATGTCCCTCTTCCTGCCGATCAGAATGAATGCAGAACTGTATTAAATGAATTTAAATCTGTTTT
>JBDNGV010000208.1:0-3798 GCA_041689125.1 Daejeonella sp. | reverse complement strand
ATGCATATAAAGGTAAGGTTAACTGAACTGCAGTAAGAAATATACTGGAAAAAACTACTATCATTTCTACGGGGTTTTTCCGAACCTTTAACGAAAGCAATAATATATTCTTATAAAATAGAATTATTAAGGGAATGCCAAACAGGCCAAGCTCATATAGAATGGCACCAAGTGAAGACATTATTTTACTCATACCTGCATGAGGCAGAATTCCCGAATATTTTTTATTCATTTCTTCCAGGTAATCAAACCACACTATAAAACCGTTCGGAAATAAAAAATTGTCAAATACACCTTTAAAGGAATAAATAATATGCGCCAATCTATCAGCCACACTGGTATCTGCCATTAATAAAATTAGAAACCCCTCGTTAAAAATTATATCAAAAATCTTGACAAATCTAACATCCTCCATATTAAAATAAACGATAAGAAAAGAATAACTGTACAAACCGATGATCCCTAGGAAAGCAATAACAGCTACGCGTGCCAAATTCATTTTATTTAAGATCAAATAGATAATAAGCCATATCAGTAAAAATAACATGGCTTGAGTCGACATAGCAAAGCCCACAATCTGAATTATCAATAACGTTACCAATCGTTTTTTTAGGGGGTGGTTAATTAATATCATAATAATTGCCAGAAACAGGCAAATCATTCCATAGTGGGTAGGTTCCGAAAACGCTGATGTAACACCGCGCTGTGCCGAAGTACGCTGCGAAACTATGAAATAAGAGAAGAAATCTCTGTTAATGAATTTCTGAACTACAGATATACCGAGCAAAATGTAGACATAGTACTCCAAAATCTTATATGGAACTCCATAGTCTTTAAAATATTTAAAGAATGCAACAAAGCATGTCAATAGCCCTATATAAGCAATGTAGCTTCGAATAGCATCAAAAACAAACATGTTCACTATAAGGATAACAGTAGCAACAAGAACGGTGAAGGCAATTACCAGAAAGTCTATTGGAACCTTTTTAGGTATACCATATGACAAGTACAGAAGACCAAAGATTAGGTAGAATGGCTGAATATCGGTTGGGATTACTTTTACCGGTGCCACATAGCAAAATAAGGAAGAAAGTAAAAATAAATTAGCTACTAGCTTTTGCATCAATACCTTGAATTACTATCATCCTTTCCTGCTCAAATTTCTCAAGACAAATATATTTATTTTTATCCTCAGTGCTGACAACAAAATCTTTATTCCGCACACAAAAGTCTATAAACTCTGGGAGATTTAATGGATCAAAACTGGCCTTGAAAACCCATTCAGGTCGTTCGTCGGGGAATGCTGCATCATCGTAGCCCAAAACAACAGGAAATCCAGCTGCTATATATTCACGAACTTTTAAGGGGCATGCCTGAGAAAGTCCAAGAACATTCAGGGATAAACTACCAATGCAAATATTCACGAAAGTCATTAGTGTTTTTATCTCCGGTTTGTTCATCTCACCGTGATAAATAATATTGCTTGTATTGGTACCTTCAGCGCCTACAATATGGTAATTGAAATCGGGGGTCAATTTAGCAAGCATTTCGATTTTGTCGATACCATGCCATGAATGCCCATAGGTTCCAATAAAAAGCAAGTCAATTGGTTTGGTTTTATTTACTTTTTTAAAATCAATGAAGTGCGTGGCGGAGATGCTATTCGGAATAAAGTACCTGTTAGGAAAGTCTAAATAATCCGAATGATCTCTAAGTTCCTCTGTAACAAAAAATATAGCTTTGGCCTTGCTCAGAAAGAAATTTCTGGTAATCATCACCGTATGATAAATGCATCTAAACGCTAAAGATCTTTTTTTCTCGAGATTGATCAGCATTTCCTTCTTCTCAAGAGTATTTATTTCAAGTACTGAAGGATAGCAGATTAGTATTACATAGATCAACGGATGAAAGAAAGGATAGCGAGCATAAACGTAATCTGGATCGAAATTAGCCACCTGTTGCATTACTTTCAGATAACCTCTGGGATTGGTTCTTACAAGATGAATACTAACTTCTAAACCTGCTGGGATTTTAACATTGTTAAGTTCAGGGATCTCACTACCATTCTCAAGCCAGATTAACAGAATATCAAAAGACTTTGCCCATTCACCTAGCTGTTCGAAAGTCTTCCCGGTAACTCCATCTGTACCTGAAAATCTCCAAGAAATCACATAAACAATCTTTTTTCGAAGCATCATGAGAAAATTAATGAGCTCGTATTAGAGTTGAATTTGTTTTCCTAATACAAGTCTGCCAACTTTTTTTATCACATTTCTTACACCCTTATCATTATTGTATTCCTCATGATCGTGAATAGGCTCACTCATTATCTTCTGAAATTCACTGACACTAATCCCGAGTTTCTTGGGCACGAACTCAATGTCTTGCTGTAGCAGTTTTTCGTCGGGATACGATGGTTTCACCAATTCCGCAAGGGCATCTTCTCTTGTAATTTGACCCGAATTAATTAAAGTTGACAAGTGCGCCCGGCGTTTGTCGATATTAAATCTTTTAGGAAGATAATAACCCTGATAAAATCTCGTGAAAATCGACTCGTAATGCTTCCCTCCATAATACTTCCAACCCAACTCATTCTCAATTAAGGTCATGGCTTCGGCTTTGTCATACTTTTCAAAATCCAGAATATTAACTTTCTTCAATCCGAATATGAATCTTGCGTAAAGATTCATTACGATTGATTCCAATGGAAAGTGTTTGAGTTTTACAGATCCAAACTTCTGTTGTATGGATTTGATATTTGTCGAATCAGTAGCTTTGTAAACCCAAGATTTCGGCAGAATAGCTTCCGTTTCGAAGTTATGCCCGCTAAAGAAGTATTTGATATTCTTCTCTCTGGCTATTTTATGCAAAACAACCATGAATGCATGATCCATTGGAATATCAGCATTAATTACGCCTGCTTTAAAATACGAGAGTTGGAGATCTTTCATTTCTCGCCAATCGCAAACATGAGTGTAGAGGTCAATGCCTAGTTTTTGAACAATATTTTCGATATTTTTTACAGCCTGTTCAGAGTTCCAGCCACTGTCAAAATGTACGGCCAATGGCCTTAAACCAAGCTTTTTAGCTTTGTAAGCCACGTACGAGCTATCAACACCACCACTAAGCCCGATAATACAATCGTATTGATTGGCTTTACCTTTGGTTTTAGCGTCGTCTATGATCTTTTGCAGCTCCAGTCGTCCTTCCTCACCGTGCTTAATACTAGTTTTTGCTCTTTGCTGATATTCTATGCAGTGATTACACACACCTTTCTCATTAAAAGTAATGCAGGAATCACTGGAATCCATCACACACTTAGCACAAATATTATAAGTTTCCACCATTTTTTTCTTGCATCCAGTTGTTAATCATATCAACAATCACTTCTGCGGCAGCACCATCGCCATATAATGAATTATCGTATTCTCCCGGTTCGGCATCAATATAGCTTTGGAGCTTATCCAAATCCGTCATACACAATATATTCCACCCATTTTCTAGAGTTTCAACCCATTCTGTCTCAGATCTTAAAGTAACGCATTTCTTTTTCAACCAGTATGCTTCCTTCTGAACGCCGCCGGAATCTGTAATTACAGCACTGCAATATTTCTGATAGTATACAGATTCGATATATCCTACCGGATCTATAAATCTAATATTCGAAAGTTTTGATTCGTCCATCCCGTATCTACCCAAAAGTATCCTGGTACGTGGATGCAATGGCAGAATAACCTTAAATTTCAACCCGTTTAGAGTCTCCAGTATGGTTAATAATCTCTCTTTATCATCTGTATT
>JBDNGV010000207.1:0-2764 GCA_041689125.1 Daejeonella sp. | reverse complement strand
CTGAATTTCCATAACAAAACCCAACGAGGTATTCAGGATTTGGCTACCATGCTGAATCCAAAGATCCGAGGATGGATACACTATTATGGGAAAATAAGCCATAGAAGTTTACGACCTGTGTTTTATTACCTTCACCATCGAATGATCAGGTGGATTCTGAACAAGTACAAGCGCTTCAAGGGAAGCAAGGTCAAAGCTGTAAGATGGCTTAGGCAAGTAACGGTTTCATTTCCAAACCTGTTCTATCACTGGGAGCTAGGCTACAAATTAGTCTAACATAAAAGACTGTTGGCCGACTGCATAATAAGAGCCGTATGAATCGAGAGATTCACGTACGGTTCCGGGAGAGGTTTAGGGGTGAAATCCCCCTTTACCTACTCGACTGGTATCCGTTTCTTTCATTTTTTTTCATCCAACTGCATTGTCGCACTCCGCATGTCACCCTTCGTCTGTTCGTCCGCATTGCATGCGTGCCAGGCCCGCACAACCGCTGCCCGAATCGTCCTACGCAACAGGCAATGAGCTTATATAGCTCACGGTCTTCTAATAGATTGTATCGCTTGGAAAATTATTCTTTTTCATCAATTTTCATTTGAAAAGTATAAAAAATCGTTTGGATCTTTATTTTGCCTTTTTCAATTAGATAAGAATCAGCGCCGTCTAGAATATAAGATTCTTCAGAATCTCCTGCCCAATGCAGAAAACAAATTTTTTTATGGCAAAGTTTGAGTCTATAATCATATGTTCCATTTGGAAGCTGTTTATTCAATAATTCAGCAGCTTCCTTAGTCCCATCGTGCCCATGAAAAGTGCCGTAATTTGTCAATAGAACAATATCTTCGGCGTAATTATTTTTAAGGTCTTCTCCAAGCTTGCCTTCCTGTGCAAGTTTAAGGTGGTCTTCAAAGACTTCATTGGCGCTCCGTTCAGAAAGATTTTTTGTTCCCATTTTTACTTTTTTTACAGTATCGGATATTGTAACTACTCAGGTTCTTTTTAACTGACCTATGTTCAGGTTTTTTGTGGTCGGTAGGCCTTGATTTGATACAGGCCCTTGTTTTGGTCTGAGATGTTGTAAATCAGCTTTCAGGCTGAGTTATGCGCTATTTATTGTGGGTAAGTATAGTCTAATATATTGGTTTATATGGGATTGTCATCCCATATTAATCAAAACAATTCAGCTGTATTTTGGACATCAGGGATAAACAGATTCAGGATCTGGTCAACAGAATCTTAAACTTATGGGAAGGATCAGCCTTCTCGAAGCGCGCATTGTTGACCTTGAGAGCCAGCTTGCCCGATACCAGAATCCCAAGAACAGTGGCAACAGTTCAATTCCCCCTTCCAAAGACGAGAACCGTCCCAAAAAGACGCAAAGTCTAAGAGAGGATTCTGAACGAAAACCCGGTGGGCAACCGGGCCATACCGGGCACACCTTGGAGATGAACGCTAATCCTGATGTGATCACCGACCACATCCCGGGTTTCTGCAGTTGTTGCGGCCATGACCTTTCAGGAATTTCTGCCGAGCTGTCTTCCAAAAGACAGGTAATCGATCTACCCACGATCAGACCGGTATGTACCGAACACAGGAGCTACCATAAAACCTGCCTTTGCGGAGAAAAAAACAAAGCTGCCTACCCCGAACATGTCAACGCACCGCTACAGTACGGAAGCGGAGTGGAGACCATCGTAGGCTACCTGCACGCCAGACAATATCTCCCCTACAACAGGTTGAAGGAACTTTTAAAAGACTGCTATGGGATTCCCCTGAGCGAGGGAAGCATTGACAATATCATCGGCAGGTTTGCCCTAAAAGCAGCTCCTATTTATCAGAAGCTCAAAAAGGCCGTTGCCGACAGTCCGGTAATCGGCTGCGACGATACAGGGGCCAAAGTGGACGGAAACAAATACTGGGTCTGGACCTATCAGACAGAGAAGCTCACTGTATTGGCCATGTCCGAATACCGAGGTCTCAAAGCAACAACAGCCCATTTTCAAGATGGGTTTGGAAAAGCAATACTGTGCCATGATGCCTGGAGAACCTATTTTCATTATTCGCAAAACCTCCACCAGCTCTGCTGCGCGCATCTGCTCAGGGAACTCAACTACATCGTGGAAAGGTACAAGTCAAAATGGGCAGAGCAGCTCAGATCTCTGTTCAGGGAAGCCATCTCACTGAAGAAAAAACTACCTGAGTTTCCCTGTCAGGAAGCTGAAAGAAACATAGCCGCGATAGAAGACCAAATAGACAGACTTCTTGGCATACCGATAAATCCCAACCATAAGGAAGCAGTATCAATACAGAAAAGACTCATCAAATACAGGGATTCCATCCTGACTTTTTTACACTACCATAAAGTGCCTCCCGACAACAACGGTTCGGAAAGAGCGGTCAGGAATATCAAAGTAAAACAGAAAATCTCGGGACAGTTTAAGTCTACAAGAGGAGCCGATGACTTTTGCATAATCAGATCAGTTATTGATACTCTTATCAAACGGTCACAAAACGTCTTGGGAAATCTGACTCAAATCGCTAAGTTGGTACCTGTGTAGTTACAAATTAAAAGTGATTTTACCATTTTGTTTAACATGTATTTCTAATTTAAATTAAACTGATTTCGCCTTTGGAGTCAATCATTAATTCTAGTCTGTTCAATTTTTCTTTCGAGAATCTTCCTATTTTATTTCCATTAATAATTAATTGATATTGGTTTAGAGTCATTCCTTCAATTTTTATAAATGTGCTATAAGGTTTATTCCAT
>JBDNGV010000206.1:0-2345 GCA_041689125.1 Daejeonella sp. | reverse complement strand
TACGTTATAAGTTTTTTACACAGCGTTTAGTAACGTATAACGTACAACGTATAACGTATAACTAACAATAAACACAAATCTCCCTAGTAACTAATAGCTCTTACTAAGGAATAAAACCAAAACGATGAGCCAAAGAATCAGAATTAAATTGAAATCATACGATTACAATCTCGTAGACAAATCTGCTGAGAAGATCGTTAAAACCGTTAAACCTACGGGTGCGGTGGTAAGCGGACCAATTCCCTTACCTACAGAGAAGAGAATATTTACAGTGTTGCGTTCGCCTCACGTAAATAAGAAAGGGAGAGAGCAATTCCAGTTATGCGCTTACAAGCGTTTATTGGACATTTACAGCTCTAATTCCAAGACTGTTGATGCCTTAATGAAACTTGAATTGCCAAGCGGAGTTGAAGTAGAAATCAAGGTTTAACCTTCATATATTCATAAAAAAAAGCTATCCTTCCGGATGGCTTTTTTTGTTCCCTTTTTTTATTCCAGCATTTTTATGTTATTAAACTCTTCCTCGGCAAAACGTAGAAACAAGCGTTTAGCTGTATCTGCTGTTTTTTTTGCCTACGGATTAACCTACGCCAGCTGGGCTTCCAGAATCCCCGGTATTCAGCAGAGCCTGGCTCTTTCAGATGCGATATTGGGTATGGTTTTATTCGCTTTACCTGCCGGATTATTTTTATGTCTCCCTTTTTCTGGATGGATCATCAATCATTTCGGTAGTAAAAAGGTCGTTATTTTCTCATGTGTCGTCTACACGATTTTATTGGTTTTAGTGGGCCTTTCTCAGTCATTGCTCCCCCTGATTATTGTTCTGTTCGTTTTTGGTTTTTTTAGCAACCTGCTAAATATAGCCGTAAACACACAAGCAGCCGGTGTGGAGAAACTATACAATAAGCCCATTATGGCCTCATTTCACGGAATGTGGAGCCTGGCCGGTTTCGCAGGGGCTGCAATTGGGACATTGATGATGGCTTTGAATGTTCAGCCATTCTATCACTTCATTATTATTTTTCTGTTGATGATGGGTATCATTGGATTAAGTGCTTCCAATATGCTAATCACAGATGTAGGTAGGACTACCGAAGGCTTAAAGTTTGTAATGCCTGATAAATCTCTCCTTAAATTAGGCGTCATTGCTTTCTGTTCGCTCATTTGTGAAGGTACAATGTTTGATTGGAGTGGGATCTATTTCTTAAAGGTGGTCAAGGCTGAACCCGCTTGGGTAGGTGCAGGCTATACTGCCTATATGATAGCTATGGCAAGTGGCAGGTTTCTTGCCGACTGGCTTTCTCATAAGATCGGTGTTCAGCGAATGCTACAACTAAGCGGGACACTCACTGTTTTCGGTTTGCTAATAGCTGTTTTTTTTCCTTATCAAGTCCCTGCGATCATAGGATTTCTGATAGTAGGTTTAGGTGTTTCTTCGGTTGTTCCACTTGCATATAGTGCCGCTAGTAAGTCAATAACAATGTCTCCCAGTCTGGCTTTATCAGCTGTAACAACTATCGGTTTTTTTGGATTGCTAGTAGGTCCTCCAATTGTTGGTTTGATTGCAGGACAAAGTAACCTCAAAACTGCTTTTACATTTCTTATTTTTATGGGTTTGCTTGTACTTGGCCTTTCATCTATTGGGAAATTTGAAACGAACCTAAATAAATAGTTTAATTTCTGGAATCATATAAACTAAAAAAACCTCCCGATTGGGAGGCTCTTTTGGTATTTCTATTTAATCTCAGTTGGTTTAATACTTTTACCGGACACTAATGACTCTCCATTCTTAACTATTTTGAATTTCCCCCTAAGCTGATTAACTTTAGGAAATAATAATATCGTATCTTGAAAAAACATTTTATATAAAAATCCGTATACAAATCCAAAGACCTTTACGTGAAAGAACAAATCCATATCGGAAATTACCGGCCGGCCTTCAGGGTCTTGCTCTTTCTATTTTTATTTTTTCCGGTGCTAATTCACGCTCAGGCGGTCAATCAGGTTTATATTTACCCCGGGGCCACGCTCTATGCCCATCCCAATGCTAGCCTAAATATTTTTTCGGATATTTCACATTCTGGCACCTTGGGTTCCTACACTAGCTCCTCCATTAATTTCTATGCCAGCATTTGGCAGAATAATAATGGCAGCCGTTTGCCGGATGAAAGCGCCCGTGGAATTGACGGTACGGGCGGTATGTTCACCTTTTCGGATCTGCTTCAAAGAGCCCAGCGCATCAATAATATTAACTCACAACCTTTCAATGGCTTCCCCAATCTGCGACTGGATAACAGTCTGAATGTATTATCGGATATCGGAAACCTGCACGTGAACAATAACCT
>JBDNGV010000205.1:0-5269 GCA_041689125.1 Daejeonella sp. | reverse complement strand
TTTCATTAAACAAATTTATTTTTTTTATATTCTCAACTTCCTAAGTTTTAACACCGGCAACCCATCCGAATCCTTAACCGCCTGAGTGCCTAATACACACCGGCAATTGATAACTTCATCAGCCGCCCCCCGTGCATCTCCCGGAAAGGCCATATCTGAAACACCTACTTTGAAATCCGCATTAAACGGTATTGGAGCTTGATAACTTACAACCCTATGATCTCTACGGGTTCTTTTATCTAAAGTAGCTATCCAGAACTTCTCTACAATGTAATCACTTGATTCAGCACCTACCTGAATTCCTTTATTGGCTGCGGTTGTGCTTTCAGTACGTGCAATTACTAAAGCACGATTGCGGTTATATGCAGGATCGTTTAAAGTTTCCTGTATAAATTTAGCTTGATCTCTACGCGATAGGTTTCTATTGGCCGATTCTGCTAATAGTGCCCTCATGTATTTTAAGGTAGTGTCTGTAATGCCTTGAATCTTATTTCCAGCATTCAATAGAAAGTAATCGACCATCTCCTGAATCCATTCGGCATTAAAGAAAGATAACGCCTTAGTTTCTTGATCTGTAATCCAATCATAACTAAATTCTGCAGCCGAACGACCAATAACAGGGTAAATCTCAAATAAGGCTTGCCGAATCGGCGTAGTTTCCATGATGTACGGCAAATAGGTATCTAAGACATCAAAATTGCCTTCATCAATCATTTTGATAACAGGCTCAATCTGATCGTCTAAGGCTTTCTTTATAATTGGATATGCGTATTTTTCGTACCCTTTATGAAGTTTTAGCCAAGTTCTGTGGTATTTGGTTTGGGACATTGAACGCTTGATCTAAAGATAAATCTTCTATTGGTACTAAGTTTGAAGGCACGTAGGTTTTATTCATTAGCGGATCTTGATTTTGATCATACCCCTGTGCTTCCCTTTTCTCGTTTGGCTGTAACCACCAAGACTTTTCAAGCCAATTGGTAAGCTCAACCTGATCGGTCTGCATTTCTTGATAAGACGAAATGTCAAAGTCAAAATAATATTCCTTACCGAACGCCTTGCGGTACGGGTTGCATACAAAAGTATTGATCGAATCCTTAATCTTTCGCAAATTCGGCATGACTGCATTATAAATCAATTGTTTGCCGTGCGTATTAACATTGTTAAATGAGCTTGCTTGTTCTGACCCTGAAAACGTGATTGGTACATGGAAAGCGGAATAAATCTTTTTAGTATCCATGTTCAAGGATTCTATAAGCTGTAAATCAGTCGAAGGCAGTCCGATTTGAGTCCATTTCAATGGCCCAGTAGATGGAAATATACGATCCATTAATTCATTCCCTCCCTTTGCCTCGATTATCTTTTCTTTTAATAGTCCTAATTGCGCAGGTGTTAATTTGGAATCATTGCCCTCTGGTGATATAAATCCCATAGCCCCACCGTTTTTCATCTGCTTTAGCAGTTCATCAGCTCCTTGATTTTCCTTTAGGATATTACGGTAAATAGCTTTTAGCGGACTTTGACCGTATAAATTAGCACCTGTTAAGGTAAAGTCTGGATTGAATGACTTAAAGTGGTGAATCTGATCGGCAGGAAATGCAACTGGCTCAGCGTAGGTAGTAGCTAATTTATAACCTAAAATCGGTTCCAAATAACCGCCCGAAACGATCTGCATAAATGTAGAAGGCATTGAGTACAATTGGCTCCATAGTTTTTTACCGATATTAACCTCACTATCTGAATTCCCTAATATGTAACCGTTGCCGTTACATAGAAAAAAACCTAACAAATCACTAACCCATTCTTCATAATTTTGTCTAGGATTTGGATTTGCAAGTAGCTTTAATATCGGGTTATTTGAATCTTTAACCTCATCAAATAGCTGGTTCTTTAACTGAATGGACTTCAATCGTGCCTGAACCCCTTCAGCCATGCACATATTCTCGTAAATCTTAAGGTCTTTTTTGCTAACACCGGGCTTAACTTCGTATATCGAATAAGCACATTCAGCCCCTTTCTTGATAATTAAATCAATACAGGTATAAACGTCTGCATTTTGCTGAAAGCCTTGTTTTACAAATTTTTCTGTGTCTTCCCAGTCGAAGATTATTTGACCAGCACCGATCCATTGGAATATGTTTTCGTTGTAAAGATTTGAGGTCATTACCGGAATCATGGAGGCTAATTGCGTCCGAGCTGCCTGCTGAATGTCCTTTGCAAACCATGAAGTTAGTAAACTCATGTTCAAATATATAAATTATTTACCAATTGAAATTATATTCTGCTCTACCTACTAAATTTAATTCGTAAGCCCCCCAGACTAAGGCATCAATTCTGTTCGGGCTTTTCTCTCCCTTTTGCGCCTCCCAGCTAGTCATTTCAAGCTCCAATTCAGGCAATTCCCCTACGTGGTGCGCTTGTGTTGGTTTGCTATCTGTAAACTCGTAGAGTGCAGAAACAGGCTCAGCACGTGTTAATTTATCCCTAGTAGCGTGAACTCCCCGGTATGGAATATTCTTATCTACGGATCTGATTACTGTTTCAATCAAATCACCTCCGTTGTTTACTTCGCCGATTATACGATCCGCACCCCATTTATAGAATAGCTTAACGGCCTCGCTTGCCCATTCAATAGGCGTATAGCTCCCTGTCGCGTCTTCAAGCACATACAAATGATCATCAAACCCGATCCCCGAAACGATTATGCCTGTTTCATCGGATGTGTCCTTTGATGTTACGGCAGGATCTATGCTTACTACAATTCGCTTTAACACCGGGCAAACAGTAACCCTGCCTATGTTAATCATTTCCTCAGTCCATAGCGCGCCCTCGTTATCATCACCAAATTCACCACGTAGAAAGCGTTTCTTTTTACGTTCAGGCAGGGATTCTAATAATTCAATGTATTCAAGACTAATATTTTCTAAGTTGTCGGCAGGATTCATCTTTAGTACCCCGTACCTGTTCACGAATGGCAGTTCTGTATTGGTTTCCGGTTCTATGTTTTGGACAAATATTTTGTACGTCCAATGTTTTTTTGATGGGGGGTTTTCATCTACAAATAACAAATTCTTAGCCCCTTCAACTTTTTGGGCAAGCCTAGTCAGTAAGGTAGTGAAGGCTTCATAAGTGATTTGTGAGCTTTCGTTGACAAATATTGTCAAAAATTCCATTCCTAATATCTTTTCGGAACGGTCCTTATCATCAAGACCTCCGATCCATATTTCAGAACCGTTAGGAAGGGTAATAAAGTAATCCTGATTATTCCAATGTGGTTTTATTTCAGGGAAACAGGTCTTTAATACCTTCTTTAGCGTATCTAGCCAAATGGAGTTCTTGACATGGTTAAACCGGAATCTACAAATCAGATGCCTAGATCCCGGATACTTACAGGCAATTATAATCATTGCGTAAATAATTATAAAAGATTTGCCTGAGCGGCTGCCACCGAAAAGCAGGAACCGGGAAGCACCCGATATAAACAAGTCGATTGCCCTTTCCTGAATTATGGTCTTAGTGAAGTTCATGCACCTAGCTTAGAATCTTTATCGGTAATGTGGATAGACACATCATTTTTTCGCTGTTCATTATCCTTTTCAAAAATGCCTATTATTTTACCCAAGTGAGCTGTAGCTGCATTAGCACCTGAGCTGTCAAATCTGTATTCTCCAGTCGGGTTTCCTTGATTGTCGTATACTTCCTCTTCCTGAATACATCTATCTGAAATTGTTTTAAACCTTTTCAATACCCAAGTCGCATCAACCTCGGCCTCTTTTGAAACTATTGCTAACTTATCTTCAATGTATTTTGAGACATCATCCAAGGTCAATAATTGAGATGCTTGAGAACGGGCAGTCTTTTCGCTATACCCAACTGAAATAGCGGCTTTAGTGGCATTAAAATGAATACAAAACTGATCTGCAAATGCTTTTTGCTGTTCTGTCATTTTGTTTAGTATTGTTAAGTTTTATCAAATATACATTTTTATCTATTCAAATACTCTTTTACAATTTCCATTGCCTTATCAGCACCTTCAACGAAATGAACCTGCCAACCAATTGACCGTAAAAATATGTGCATCTGATTTTGTTCCTGAACGTGCTTATTACTGCTTAGGCTTCCATCTTTTAAGAAAGTGCCTGAATCCTTCCGCTTCATCTCAATACCTAGCCCTGTGCCGTGGAAAATCATTATATCCGGCCATCCACGGAAAGGGTCAAGTATCTGGGTTATATTTTGCATCTGTGGTGATAGTTTCCCTGCTGACTGAATATCTGATCGGAATCTAACTTCTGGATATTGCAGCTTAAGCCATTTACAAAAAGTTAACTGTTCACTCCATTCCGATTTCTTTAGCGTCGGCTTTATAATCTTACCCCGGCCTCTGGGTGCGGAGTGGTATTGATTCATCAGATCATTTTTACCAATCCCAAAAATATCATTTAGTGATACTAATTTATTTTCCATGTTGTTTGGTTTGTCCTGCGGTGGTGTTTGGTCTTTCATATTGTTCAATTGCTTTAAAAATTTCAAATATTACTTGAGGAACGATTGCGTTCCCTCCGGCCTTTATGGATTCGTTTCGCCATTTAGGAAAGGTAATTCCGTCCAGTCTGGAGGAAATCCCATCATCTCCATTACAAACCGGGGATTGAGTTGGGAAGTCTTGCCAGTTGTTTGGAACGCTCGCTTTTGTAATCCGTCCTGATTCCGTTTGCCCGTGTTCTTTGATGGGTTGTCGTCTGCTGTCGGTGTTGGTAACAACCCCTCCGTTACCCATTTCGCTACAGTTTCCTCCAGATTCCCCTTGTTTCTGTTCGCAAGGTTTTGACTGTTTAGGTTGCATCCGTTTACTTGGTTTGCTCTGGGGGTCGGGAGTAGTCCGTTCATCGCTAAATCCTTTAATGGAGCCGAGCCGTTGTGTCCCTGATTTGATATTATTCTGCCCGATTCCGTCACTTCCCTTTTTGGGTTTTGCATCATGTCCATTGCTTGTGGCGTAGGCAACAAACCAAACCCTATCTCTTCTATGCGGTGCGTTTTTGGCACAAGCTGGAAGTACATACGGCCAGACTTCGTACCCCTGAGCTTCCAAGTCAGATTGCACTTCGTCGAATACCATTCCCCCGTTCCAATTAACAAGGCCGAGAACGTTTTCGCCCACAACCCAACGCGGCTGAATTTCTCTAATTGCTCTAAGCATTTCCGGCCAGAGGTGTCGCTCATCATCTTTACCTTTCCGTTTTCCTGCAAGGCTGTAAGGCTGACATGG
>JBDNGV010000204.1:0-3001 GCA_041689125.1 Daejeonella sp. | reverse complement strand
ATTGGCAATGGTGATAAAAGCACCTTTCTTTGGTATATTTTTGAGTTCAGCCTCGTCAAATTCAACCGTTATCCCTATTACCTGAAGTATTTTATCAATGAAACTGGTGCCTGTGAGATGCTCAGCCTTTTGAAACACCTTGTTTACCTCATTAATTTTCATCACTTCCATTAAAATGGAAGCCAAGCCTGGCATGTATATTTTATTTAGTTTGGTCGCTTTGGAAAATTCTTCTTTTGTAATAATTTTCATGGTGAAAATCTATGTGATTGTACCGCATTGAACATTAACTCAATATATGGATATAATGCCTGATTGTTGTGCAAATGTGTAAAATTAAGGTTTGGATATTCTAAATAATGAATTATCTTTAAGCTAAATCTGCGCCTTACATGATCCCCCAATACCGTATAAGTCTCTAACGGTAGTCTAAAGCAATGCAGATCTATAATTGCTTTAATCGTTAAAATAAAGATCATGCAGCCTGGCAAAAATCTAATGAGATCCTATTTTAGTTTTTCAAAAAAAGAATTGAATGGTATTTTTATTCTCTTTATTCTAATGGGGATTGTTTTAATAATCCCTTATCTGTATCCTTTACTTGTTGAAGATCAGGAATATGATTTTGAAACTTTTAAGATTGAAGCAGAACGGTTCAGAGCTTCAGCTGCTAAAGTGCAAACCCAGCAAAACAAAAGCAATAGAAATTTGGCAATCGTTTCCGTTAAAACGGTGTACTTCGAGTTTGATCCCAACAAACTTAGTGACGAAAACTGGTTGAAACTTGGATTGTCACTCAAGCAGATCCATGTAATTAGAAATTATGAGTTAAAGGGCGGCAAATTTTTCAAAAAAGAGGACTTAAAAAAAATTTATTCAATCTCGCTTGAGCAATATAGTAAGCTGGAACCTTTTATCCGGATCAGGGGTATTTATTCATCAAATGATCATAAGAGTTTTATAACGAATTATAAGTTGGCTAGCGGTCAGAAAAAGACCATTGCACCCATAGTTGAATTGAACGCTGCAGACTCCATTCAACTTCTTAATATTCGGGGGATTGGGCCTGCCTTTGCTTCAAGGATTATAAGATTTCGTAATCGCTTAGGTGGGTTTTATATCAAACAACAATTGCTGGAAGTATATGGAATTGATTCTGTAAAATACGAACAGCTAAAAGATTTGATTGATGTTAATGCGGGTTTAATTACTAAGATAAATCTCAACAGTTTTACTTTTGAAGAAATAAAAAAACATCCCTATTTGACTTATAAACAGGTGAATGCAATCATTCAATATCGTTCTCAACATGGTTTATTTAAATCTATTCATGATTTAAGTAATATTGCCATTCTGAATGAAGAAATTATACGTAAAATTGAGCCATATATTGTTTTAAGCCCATGATTAGTACAAAACTGGAAAATGCCATCAGAGATATTTCTGATTTTCCCAAGCCCGGTATAGTTTTTAAAGATATAACCCCGATATTGAAAGATGCCACTCTTTGCAATGAAGTGATTGATGAATTTGTGAGACAGCTTGAAGGGGTTGAGATAGATGTAATTGCAGGTATTGAAAGTAGAGGCTTTTTATTCGGCTTAATGCTTGCTAACAGACTGAATATTCCGTTTGTGCCGATCAGAAAGAAGGGTAAGTTGCCCTTTAAAACTGTTGAGGAACCCTGTGAATTGGAGTATGGATCGGCTATTTTGGAATTACATACCGATGCAATTTCTCCCGGGCAAAAGGTGCTTATTCATGATGATTTGCTAGCAACAGGTGGGACAGTCAGCGCCGCAACACGTCTGGTTAAAAAATTGGGGGGTAAGGTCATAGGCTATGCTTTTGTGATCAGCCTTGATTTTCTGAATGCCAAAGAAAAGCTGGCGGCAGATTCCGAAAATATTATCACATTAGTTTCCTACAAATAACTTGTTTGGAATTACAATTTAAACTAGTACTGCCAAATATTTGAACCGGAAACCACTTCATTCTACTACCATAACAATTATACCTGAATTGAAATGGGTACCATAATTGCTATACTTGTAAACTAACCAAATTATTTTATGCAATCAATTATAGCACCCGAGTCAGCCGGGATGAATTTCAGTTTATCTGAAAATCAGCAGATGATCACTACAATGGTACGTGATTTTGCCGAAAAGCATATCCGTCCTTATGTAATGGAATGGGATGAAGCTCAGACTTTCCCGGTAGAAACTTTCAAAAAATTAGGTGAACTGGGTTTGATGGGAGTCCTGGTTCCTGAAGAATACAGCGGTTCCGGTTTAGGTTATTTCGAGTATGTCAGTATCATCACAGAAATTTCAAAAGTCTGTGGATCAATCGGACTTTCTCTTGCAGCACATAACTCATTATGCACCGGACATATTCTTGCCTTCGCAAATGATGAACAAAAGCTTCGATGGCTTCCAAAACTAGCTACAGCAGAGTGGATAGGTGCATGGGGCTTAACTGAAGCTAATACCGGTTCAGATGCTATGGGAATGAATACCACGGCGGTTTTGGATGGTGATCACTACATTGTTAATGGTTCCAAGAACTGGATCACTCATGGTAAATCAGGGAATGTGGCAGTTGTGATGGTCAGAACCGGAGAAAAGGGCGATTCTGAAGGAATATCAACACTTGTAATTGAGAAAGGAACCAGCGGTTTTAGCCATGGTAAGAAGGAAAATAAGCTTGGCATGAGGGCTTCAGAAACAACAGAACTTGTCTTTGATAATTGCCGTGTGCCAAAAGAAAATCTCCTAGGCAAGGAAGGTGAAGGCTTTAAACAGGCGATGTATGTTTTAGACGGGGGAAGGATTTCTATTGCAGCACTTTCATTGGGTATGGCAAAAGGTGCTCTGCAGGCTGCAGTTTCTTACTCAAAAGAGCGATATCAGTTTGGTCAGCCAATTTCCAGTTTTCAGGGTATTTCCTTTAAAATTGCGGATATGGCCACAGAAGTTGAAGCAGCAGAATTGCTTAT
>JBDNGV010000203.1:0-2000 GCA_041689125.1 Daejeonella sp. | reverse complement strand
TACCGCATGACAGAAAATTGCATTGGAGTAATGAATCTCTTTTTTCAGACACCATTTCTAGCAATTGGGCAAACAAAGCAATTCAGCCTGAATCAGGAAAAGTAAATAACCCGAGAATTCTACTGGCCAAGCTTCTGCTTAAAAAAGATATTGCAGAAGTCAATAAATACATCTTACAAGCAGTCCCTTGGGGTGTGACGGGTTCTGTATGGGCAGGTAATAAAAACGGCGATTATGATTTTTCGCTTACGGTTTTATCAACTATACTCTATTTTTTTGGTGATCAACCGGATGTTCTTTATCCGGAAACAACCCAACACTTACTCAATGTTTTATTAACAGAAGATGGAAATAAGTTTCATTACAAAGTACCAAATTCTGCTGGTCTGGTTTACGAAACAGAAAACCATCTCTTGATGACGGAAGGCTCGCGCTATCTAAAGAACCGCTGGAAACAACTGCACGGCGATACAAATCCTCTCTATGACAATGTAGCTAACGGAATGGAATCCAAACTAGCTGCATTGATACTTCAAATGAATAATGCCGGTTTGTACGAGTTTAATTCATTACCCTATACAGGTTATACCATTACCGCTTTATTAAATCTGGAAGCTTTTGCGTCTGAAAAAATAAAAACCGATGCAAGAAACCTTTTGGATTATATGAACTGGTGTTATGCATTGGGCAGTTACGGATTTAAGCACTTTGCTCCTATGCGAAGACGATATGATAAAGCCGGTTTTCAGGAATTAACTACTGATTATCATTCCATTTTTATGAAAGTATGGGCAGGATATCTTCCTAACCCGCCTGCCGATCATAATATTCAAGGTGGAGAGGTACATGCTTTGTTAGCTGCCTGTATGCCTTACCGCCCGTCTGATAAAACCATGAAATATTTGTTTGATAAGGGCGAAGGCTATTTTGTCAAAATTGGCCATGGAAAAGGAGCCTGTCCGGAAATCTACGCAGCCGGGAAAAATTATCTATTATCTGCCGGAGGAAGCAACAGGGGCAAATCTTCTGATATCATTGCACGACCCATCATGCTTTTTCTGAATGATGGTGCCACAAATCTTTCTCAAACCTTTCATTTATCAGGGCCAGGTACTGATTTTATGAAATGGAACAACACGGGCGTTTATAAAAACTTTGCCGCTGCTGCAGGCCCCGTATTTATTCCGAAAGGACAAAAGCCAGTAGCTGAAGATGGTGCTTGGAAAATATTTGCCTGCATAGATTATGTGCTCCTCGCTGTGTATTCTTCTTCTGATGTCGGCCTACTGTATATTAGTAATGAAAAGGATCCTGCAATGTTAATAAAGAAGATTATTATGCTAAACCCTGATGAGAAAAAGTTAAAATCGACTTTTCATTTACCGGAAGGAAAAACAGTTGAATACAATTTGCTAGCTAAGAAAAATACTTGGGTGATTAAGTCTTTTGACGGGAAACACTTCGACAGAAATTTTGACTATTGGCCATTAATAGCGGGCGATATAAAATAATGTGGAAGGCAAGAAAAAAAGGTATGAATTGAGAAAATTAGGGGTAGTGTAAAGTGAACTATTTCAACATCACTTCTTCCTGAGTCGACGCTTTTAAATCTACCATCAAATTTATTTCACCTAAGAAATCCACCTGCTTTACAGGGGGTCATATGCTTTTAGCTATGCTTATATTTGGGATATGATCAAATACAGAAAGTCAAGTAATGTGGTTTCAAGTGTGATTATCATACTCACAACTGTGGAAATTAGTATTCAGACGTGATGCAAAAGTTGTAAAATATTACATTATATCTAGACAATTCGCTTCCTTTCAATCAAGTAAATCAGCGATCTGATTACCATCACTCAAGTAAGAACCAAAAACCAGATGCTGGCATCGACGATTCAAATTTTTCCTCAAATCCCTCACCTCTTGGAAATCCAAGCGGATTTTAGAAGGATTTTCGTACGTTTAGCTATCATAATAGCGGCTTGGTACTTTGCTTA
>JBDNGV010000202.1:0-2866 GCA_041689125.1 Daejeonella sp. | reverse complement strand
TTAGCAGATTATCAGGGAGAAGCGATATGATTTGATTGACTTCCACCATGGAAAAATCTTCATCCTAACGATGAAACGTATGCTTTTTTATCCACTTAAGGGGATAACTCAAGTCTTCCGAACACCTGTGGTGACAACACCAACCAAAGGACAAATCAGAGGAGTTACCGAACCCGATATTTTAGCATACCCTATGATCGGTGTTATCACCGACCATATCACCGACCAGAAGATCTCTATAACTCAATCAAACAAGTCACTGCCGGAATAGTATACTGAACGCCATTAGACTTAAGCAAACCAGTTTTAATGTCTCTGTTAAAAATCACCACATTATCGGTATTTGAATTACCCACCAAAACGTATTCACCCGATTTACTGATCATAAAGTTTCTCGGATGTTTCCCTCCGGTCGACTCATGTCCAAGCATTCTTAATTTTCCGCTTTTGGCATTAACCTCATAGATCACGACACTTTCATGTCCTCGGTTAGTTGCATAAATAAATTTACCATCCGGCGAAAAGTGAACATCCGAAGCGTAGGTTACCTCTGAATAACCTTCAGGAAGCATACTTAAACGCTCGATAATAGTTAATGCTCCCGTTTTCTTATTCACTTTAAATCCGACAATAGTATTCGATAATTCATCGACAGAATACGCAAAATTGCCGTTCTGGTGGATTTTAAAATGACGTGGACCTGAGCCAGCAGTCACTTGTACATGAGGAACAACAGCAGCTTTTAACTTGCCCCCGTCCATAACTTCATAAATCATTATCTTGTCTGTACCCAGATCAGAAACGTACAGAAACTTACCATCAGCAGATGGAATACTGGAATGAGGATGAGGCCTCATCTGTCGTTGCGGATTAATACTACTCCCGGTATGTTTGACAAAATCAGAGGCATTAGCCAGCGAGCCATCTGAATTTATCGGAAATACGGTAACACTGGCATCTCCATAATTGGCAGTATAAGCAAACCTGCCTTTTGGATCAATACTGATATGAGCTGGCCCTTTACCTCCAACCGATTGCTCATTGACTTTCTTTAGGAAACCAGTAAAAGGATCTACCTTAAATGACATAACTGCACCATTTCCATCATCAAGAGTGCCCTTACCATAAATTGAATACAAAAAGTCTTTATTCGGACTGAAAGCTAAAAAGCCGGGGCTGTTCCCCTCGGTCACTGTTTGCAATTCCTTAAGTGTACCCTTCTGCTGGTCGAATTCCAATACATAGATCCCTTTGCTTCCTCTAGCCGAAGATGAACCTGCATAAATGATACTTTTCGTACCTGGTTGAGATAAAAGATCAGGAGAATCTGTAATAAGCAAGGTCAAGACAAAACCCAATGAAATTAACTTCTTCATAGTTTGATAATTTGTGAATATTCCAATTTAAGTAAAAAAATATTTTTAATCAATTATTAAGCGTTTTAAATGGATTTTTCTGAAGATTAAAGGGTTTTGAAAGATCCCTGATATACTCTACGAGTTGCCATTGTTGCTCATCCGATAGTTTGGATTTATAGCCGGCCATGATCCCTCTGCCCTCTCGTATTTTCCAGTATAAAGCTCCATCACTTTGCCCCGTGACGGCATCATCCTTAAAATCAGGCACTTCCTGACTAGTATGCTCAAGCGGATATCCCTGACCCTGTGTTCCATGACAGGAAATACAGTATAAATTATACACCTCTTGTGCTTGGGGTAGTGTCAGAGGCTCAATACGATATGGATTATATAAGGTATCCGCCCATGCAGGAGCTTTCCAAACCTGCGGCTGCACTTCATAGCTGCCGGTGAATGACAATATTAGGGAACTCAAACAAATAAGTAATAGGACAAATCTTATTGCACGCATATCAGTTCATAGTTATTAATAGGCGTAAAGCCATTTATAAATCTTAAAATTATTTTCCTGTACGTCCGGCACCTGCCGGACGATAATCATGACGTTTGGCTGTCCACTCTGCATCACCATACTCACTCAGGCTTACCTTTCCTTGCATGGTATTTCCTTCTGCCGTTCCGGTAAATGTATAATTAATTCGAACACCATCTTTGGTGTATGAACTCCGCATCATAATCTGTTTACCATGAAGCGTCCCTTCAAGGTCGCGGGGGCCTATACTGGCCATATGTGTTCCAGTAAATTCAGTACCCTTTTGCTCAATCATCAAGGTCTGATCAACGCTACTGGCAGAGAATTTCATTGTGAGATCCCACTGTCCGCTAAGGTCAAAAGCAGCCTCTCCGGCAGCTCTCTTGATCAGGGGTGGCTTAGATAATATAGAAAACACCCGATCTGCGATAATCTTATCTTCTCCGGGCTGAAGTGCAGATGTCTGCACACTGATATTTGACCTTAGATTAGGTGGAAAAGGAAGAAAACTGCCTGCTCCGCTAACTGCAATTCGCGGAGTACCATCCCATAAAAGTAGCTCTAAATCCTCTCCGGTAAGTGGTATTATTGATTTATCCCAGTTTATAGTCACCGAAGGAGCACGGTTGCTTCTGCCTTTGGGCTCATTCAACTGTGTTGTCACCCCCCGCACTTTCGCCAGGCGCTGAATGATATAATTTCCATAAGACACCCAGATCTTCCATTCTGCAGCATGATCACGCTTGAACCAAGTTTCTACCGCTGCAAGCATACCCATAATCTCTTCCCGGCCGACCTTAAATCCGCGCCCAAATCCATGGTGAGGTCCTGCATTTATTCTGGATGCGATAATCAAGTCTTTACGCCCCAATAATAAACCTGCACATTGCGGACCGCGAATATATTTACCCCCACTGTAGGCAACAAGATCAGCACCCTGCGAAATATGCGGATTTGGAACCTCCAATACCTCAGC
>JBDNGV010000201.1:0-2523 GCA_041689125.1 Daejeonella sp. | reverse complement strand
TCTTCATAAAGTACGAGTTTCCAATCATTGGTTCTTATCATACGCATAAATACCTTGTCGCCAATATGAATTTTATCATGAGTGTCATAATATGCTTTACGCCAATTTTTGTCAGAATTTCCTCGTAGAAGCGGCAATAGACTTTTTCCATCGATCTCCAAATCTTCTTTAGCTATACCATTGATTTCGGCCAATGTCGGTAAGATATCAAGAGTTGAGACCAGCGCATTGTTTACGGTTCCTGATTTTACAACACCCGGCCAGCTAATGATAAAAGGAACCAGTAAGGAGTTATCGAACATATTTGCTCTTGTACCATATTTTCGTCCAGGATAACTTTCACTTTCATCAATATACAAATTCCGTGCATTGCCTTTTCCAAGTAGACCATGTTGTCCAGCCATATAACCGTTATCTCCTATAAAGATGACAATCGTGTTTTCTGTCAGACCAAGTACATCTAATTCATCAAGTACTATTCCAATGTTTCGGTCTACACAAGTAACATTAGCACAATATTTACGAGTAATATTCTGAGGTTGCTTAGGAGTTGACCCTGCTGGAGTTATTTCTGGAAAAGAAGAGAGATTAGGGATCGTTAGGATTTTATTCTCGTAATGAGCCTGATCAATTTTTGGAACAGAGTCCCATGGTTGATGAGGCATATACGTACTTAAGTAAAGAAAGAATGGTTTTTTTTGCTCGTTTCGAATGAAGTTAATAGCTTGATCAGCGAGGATGTCCATATGCTGTGGGCTAGAACGAAAACCTTCTATTTCTTTCCCGTCAATCAGAAAGGGGATTTTACCTACAGTGGCTATTTTTTATCAGGTGCAATGTAGCGGTAGCCTTCGGCATGATCGAAACCATAAAGAGTGGGGTAATATTTTTCACCATACCCGAGATGCCATTTGCCGACTAACCCGGTAATGTAACCTGCACGCTTAAGTAACGAGGCAATTGTTTTTGTGCCAACAGGAAGTCCTGTGTTAGTCGGATCTGGATAAGTAATATAGTCAGGTATTCCTACCTTATGGCTGAATAGACCAGTTAATAAGATAGCCTAGAAGGTGAGCAGACAGGTTTGGTGAATGCCTTTGTAAATAACATACCTTCCGAAGCAAGACGATCCATATTTGGAGTATGAACATCTTTGTTTCCATTGGCACCTATCGTCCATTGGGCCTGATCATCAGTGTAAATGATCAGAATATTCGGTTTACGATTCGGTTTGTCTTCTAAAGCTTTAATTTCCTTATTCGAAAATAAAATCTGAAAAATTAACAACAGGATTTTCTTACTCATTTTTTTTGTAAAAATCGCTTTTAATTGTATTCGCATTATAGTTTGGATATGTAATCGAATAATACGTAAAATCAATAATTTTATCAGATAAATTCTCGCGTATCTTCAAAATTGAATGTGTCATGGCCGGGATTTTGTTTCGTAATTTGTCCCCATGAGTTATAAGTATTGGGGGTATTCCAATCTTTGAGCTGAATGAGATCGCTGAATTTAGTTTTTGGTTTTGATTGTTATGCATATTACTAAATAATTTATGTATACAATATAATTAAATTATTAAATAAATCATACATATTTAAAGAATAATTTTTGTCTGTTTTGAACTTTTATACATAAAGTATGAGCTTTCATGTATTTTTTGGTTGTAGAATATTTAGGGAAACTGTTTTCTTTTTAAAATCATTTCGAGTTTTCAAACGTCTGCGTGTGCCTTTAAAGCACATTATTAACTATTTCATGAAAATAAAATAATATGTCCGATATTTTTTAAAAAAAATATTTGCAAATATTAATTTTATGTTTATTATTGTAATATGTAATACTTATTAATTAAACTATTAAAAATTATTGTCATGAAAAAAATTTTACTTTATTGCCTTGTAATGTTATGTGCCTTTGAAGGATATGCACAAACGATCGTTACTGGGACTGTTAAAGATTCAAATGGTGAAACACTTCCCGGAGTAAGTGTTATGGCTAAGGGTACTTCTGTGGGAGTAACTACTAACACTTCGGGGAATTTTTCAATATCTGTTCCTAATGGGAGTGGTGCTTTGATATTTTCATTTCTTGGAATGCGAACTCAGGAAGTTGAAATAGCTGGGAGAAAGTTGATTAATGTTATTCTCACAGAAAGTTTAGAAAGTCTAAAGGCAGTAGTGGTTGTGGGTTACGGTACCCAATCAAGGGAGGTATTAACAACGTCAGTGTCAAAGCTGGATACTAAAGTTCTGGAAAATGTTCCTTATGCAAACGTTGCTTCGGCGATGCAAGGTACTTTATCAGGAGTGAGAGTGCAGAGTACTTCAGGGCAGCCTGGATCTGCTCCAAGGGTTATCGTTCGAGGTGGAACCTCTATAAATAATCCAGATGGTGCTTCTCCTTTATATAGTGTAGATGGGGTTCTCCGCAATGATTTGAATGATATTAATCCACAAGATATTGAATCAATCCAGGTTTTAAAGGATGCAACAGCTACTGCAATTTATGGTTCACGAG
>JBDNGV010000200.1:0-3088 GCA_041689125.1 Daejeonella sp. | reverse complement strand
ATGAAGGTGGAAATAAGGTAACTGAAGAGAAAGAGGTTGAAAAACTTGAAAACATAGATAACGTATCTGTTATACATCAGCCAATGATGTGTCAGCATTGCGATCATGCTCCATGTGAAACTGTGTGTCCGGTTTTAGCAACTGTCCACTCTTCCGAAGGCTTGAACCAGATGACTTACAACCGTTGTATCGGTACACGGTATTGTGCAAACAACTGTCCGTACAAAGTACGCCGTTTCAACTGGTTTAATTACTGGAATGATTCACGTTTTGATAATTACATGAACAATGAGTTTACACAGCTCGTGTTAAATCCTGATGTAACTTCCCGTTCGAGAGGGGTTATGGAAAAATGCTCAATGTGTGTTCAGCGTATTCAGGCTGGTAAACTTAAGGCTAAATTAGAGAAACGTACCCTGAAAGATGGTGATATTAAAGTTGCCTGTCAGCAAACATGCCCTACCAATGCAATCATCTTTGGAGATGGAAATGATCCTGAATCTGAAGTATCAAAAGCATTGAAGAGCGAGCGCACGTACTATGTCCTGGAAGAGCTTAACGTGAAGCCTGGTGTAGGATATCAAACAAAAGTTAGAAATACTGTAGAGGTTTAATACAAGAAATAAAAAAGAATATGTCATCTCATCACGAGTCTATACTTAGAGAACCCTTAGTAACCGGTGAAAATATTACCTATTCAAAGGTCACCGAAGATATATTGGTTCCTGTAGAAAATAAGCCAAATAAAGCCTGGTGGATTGGTTTCATTGTTTCCGCCCTAGGTGCTGGACTTTGGGTATTCTCTGTTAGCTGGACCTTCTGGTTTGGTATCGGCGAATGGGGTTTGAATAAAACTGTTGGATGGGCCTGGGATATTACAGGTTTCGTTTGGTGGGTAGGTATTGGTCACGCCGGGACACTGATCTCTGCGGTATTATTACTTTTTCGTCAAAATTGGAGAAATTCAATCAACCGTTCTGCAGAAGCAATGACCATTTTTGCAGTTATCTGTGCCGCAACGTATATTATTTCTCACATGGGTCGTCCATGGTTGTTTACTTGGGCATTACCGCTTCCAAATCAGTTCGGTTCATTGTGGGTTAACTTTAACTCACCGCTTATATGGGATGTATTTGCAATCTCAACCTATTTTTCGGTTTCATTGGTGTTCTGGTATACAGGATTACTTCCTGATATTGCTACCATCCGTGACCGTGCAAATGGTACTCGTCGTCGTGTTTATTCAATCTTATCTTTCGGATGGAATGGTTCAGTTAAAACCTGGCAACGTTTTGAGTTAGTTTCCCTGATATTAGCAGGTGTTTCTACGCCTTTGGTACTTTCAGTACATACGATTGTATCCATGGACTTTGCAACTTCTCTGGTACCGGGTTGGCATACAACAATTTTCCCTCCCTATTTCGTAGCAGGAGCAATTTTCTCTGGCTTTGCAATGGTTCAGACTTTATTGCTTATTACTCGTAAGGTAATGAACTTTGAAAACTACATTACTATGTTCCATATTGAATCGATGAATAAAATCATAATTCTTACTGGTTCGATTGTCGGTGTAGCTTATTTAACAGAATTGTTCATTGCATGGTACTCGGGAGTTGAATATGAGCAGTATGCATTTTTGAACAGGGTGAGTGGACCATATTGGTGGGCTTACTGGATCATGATGACTTGTAACGTAATTTCTCCGCAATTGTTCTGGTTCAAAAAGATTCGTACCAGCATAGCCTTATCATGGATTTTATCAATTGTTGTGAATATCGGTATGTGGTTCGAACGATTTGTAATCATTGTTACTTCACTTCATCGTGATTATCTTCCATCAAGCTGGGTTATGTTTTACCCAAGCTGGGTTGATGTTGGTATTTTTATTGGGTCAATTGGTGTATTCTTTACCTTGTTCCTTCTTTTCCTGAGAGTGTTCCCGGCTATTGCAATGGCAGAGGTTAAATTATTGCTTAAGAGTTCAAGTGATCAGGCTAAGAAAAAGTTGATTGCCGAGAAAGCTGTGGATAGTGGAGAGGCTGAATACTACTTGGAATCTCTTGAAAAGTATGATAGTATTTCTCCTAGAGTTGCTGAATTCCAAAAAGTTTAAAGATGAGTAATATAAAATATATTTTAGGTCATTTTGAGGATCCAGATGATCTGATGCACGGAATAGACAAACTGCAGGAGAATAGCGTACGTATTTACGATGTGTATACTCCTATGCCAATCCATGGTATTGAAGATAAATTAGGGATTAAACGTTCAAGGCTTGGTAGAGTAGCTTTCGGTTTCGGTTTGACTGGTACCATTGCTGCGATCTCTATGATAACTTATATGCTTGTTATCGACTGGCCAATGAACATTGGTGGTAAACCACATTTTGCATTACCGGATTTCATTCCCATTATGTTTGAATTAACTGTATTGTTTGCAGCATTTGGAATGGTAGGAACTTATTTCTTCGTAAACCACCTTGCTCCAGGTCGTGCTCCTAGAGTTATGGACCTTAGAGCAACCAATGATAGATTTGTGATTGCAATTGATGCAAAATCAAATACTTCGCATGATCAAATAGATAACATTTTAAAAGAAGCAGGTGCTGTTGAAATTAAGCACAACGAAAGGAAATATGTAAGTTATGAATAAGCGCCTTATAATTTGTACCGCTTTTTTAACTGTAGCCGCTGTTACGGTTATTTCTTCCTGTTCAAATAAAAGAAGTACGGGACTAGAATATGCCCGTAACATGTATGATCCGATTGGTTACAATCCGGATCAGCCCAATAAGAACTTTAAGGACGGTAAAACAGCACAGGATCCACCCGCAGGCACAATGCCAGTTGGATTTGATAAATATGATATTTACCCTAACTCAATTGATGGCTATCAGGCAGCAAGTGCAGGTTTGACAAATCCATTGCCTGTACGTATAACGACTTTGGAGGAGGGAAAAACATTGTATTTAAATATGTGTTCTCATTGCCATGGTATGGAAGGAAAAGGTGATGGATCTATCGTTAAGCTTGATAAATTCCCTGCTCCTCCTTCATATTCTACCGGAAATTCATCAAGAGGTGGTGCT
>JBDNGV010000199.1:0-2149 GCA_041689125.1 Daejeonella sp. | reverse complement strand
GGTACACCGACCTTGGGTACACCTACCACAGGCACACCTACCACAGGCACACCGACCACAGGTAAATCGACCACACGGTATCAACTATACTGCGTCAGAGAGCGAAGAGAACGTAAAGTCCCTAACTTTCATCGGCGGGATCAATGCATTGGTATTCGATTCTCCGCTTACTGTCCGCTCAGGTTTGCCAAGCGCTTCCAGATTATTAAGCATGATAATCGGACTTTCATTGAACCTGAAGTTCTTCACCGGGAATTTGATCTCCCCATTCTCGATATAAAAGGTGCCATCGCGGGTAAGTCCGGTAAGCAGAACGGTTTGAGGATCCACACTACGGATATACCATAAACGGGTAACCAGAATACCTTTTTCTGTGCCTTTGATCAGGTCTTCTAGCGACTGATCTGTGCCAGCCATGATCATTGCGCTGGGTGTTGGAGTGGCCTTTACACCTTTCTTTTCGGCCCAATAGCGCGAATAGAACAAGTTTTTCATGACTCCGTTCTCGATCCAGTTTATTTTTTCCTGCGGTCTTCCATCACCGCTCCAGGTACTGGTAGGCATTTCGGGATGAAATGGATCTGAATAAATATTTACGCGCTCATCCACAAGCTTCTCACCAAGTTTGGTCTGGCCACCGGGTTTGCTCATAAAGCTTCTTCCCTCATCCGCCTGACGGCCATCCATGCCGAAGAACAGGTTCTCCAATAAAACAATGGCAGCAGCAGGTTCAAGGATTACAGTGTACTTGCCCGGCTCAAGAGCTCTAGCAGTTGCAGAACCAGCAGCTTTAGATGCTGCCGAAGCAGTGGCCTTTTTAACATCAAGTTTGCTGAAATCATTGTACGATTTGGTGGCATAGCCTGAGCCTTTTCCATCTTCCGTACGCAATGTTACATTAAAACTTACGCCGGTGGAAGTATTGTAGGCAAACAAACCTTTTGAATTCATCATCGCTGCATAGGAGGTATTATTCTCCAGGAATCCTGCGGCATTGAGTTTATTATCTTTTGAAATCTGCAAACTTGCGGCAACGGCATCAGCACGTTCTTTCGGACCCATATTTGCCGTTGACTGTACAAAAGTTGCTGAATCTGGATAGACCTGTGGACCCAGAAATGATACATATTCCGGATTTTCGGGCGCGAGCATGGCTGTTTCTTCAGCCCTTTGAACTACTTTTTTCAGGGATTCATCATCAAACTCATTGATGGTAGCTACACCGAGTTTTTTCCCAAAGGCTGAGGATACGACCAAGGTATTTTGGCTGATGCCTCCGCTGGTAGAAACCGAATTGCGGGCATAACGTATATTGCCGGCATCAGAACCATTGAGATTTACCTCGCATTCATCTGCTTTAGAATAACCAAGCACTTTCTTTAATAAAGCCTGTGCCTCTTCTTTATTTAATATTGACATAATCTTATCCTCAGATTTTTCTAGCTGTATTGATTACATTAACTCCATTAAAACGTGTGGTGGCACAACCATGAGATACTGCACTGGTTTGCATGGGTTGTCCTTTACCATCAAAGAATGAGCCGCCAAGGCGATAGTCACTTTCGTCGCACATATCACTGCAGGCGTTCCAGAATTCCTGAGTATTAGCCTGATAAGCAACATCTTTGAGCATTCCAGCTATTTTGCCCTCCTTGATTTCGTAATACAACTGTCCGCCGAATTGGAAATTATAACGCTGTTGGTCAATTGAGAATGAACCATCTCCAATGATGTAAATTCCTTTTTCTACGTTTTTGATCAGATCATCAATGCTTTTTTTCTGCTTGCCGGGCATTAGGGATACATTAGGCATACGTTGGAACTGAACACTGCTCCAGTTATCAGCATAACAGCATCCCTGCGATTCATTTAAGCCTACGATATGAGCCTGATCGCGGATGGCTTGGTAATTCACTAACACACCATCTTTAATGATATCCCATTTTTTGGTTCCTACCCCTTCATCGTCATAGCCTACAGCACCCAATGATCCCGGCTGTGTTTTATCACCTTGAATATTGACAAGATCACTACCGTATTTGAAGTTCTTTGACTGCCATTTGTCGAGCGTTAGGAAGCTGGTTCCTGCAAAATTGGCTTCATATCCTAGTACACGATCCAGTTCTGTCGGGTGTCCGGATGATTCATG
>JBDNGV010000198.1:0-2829 GCA_041689125.1 Daejeonella sp. | reverse complement strand
TTGATAAGAAAGCTGAAAAACTTTCAGGTCAGAGAAAGTTTTGAGCAAAAAAAATGCTTACCCTAAAGTAAGCATTCTTGTAAATAATGACTGCTTTCAGTCACTTAAACTTAATATCGGCATTCAGTACTTTTACTTCCTACCTCAAAATTTAGTATCTGTAAGTATCCGCTTTGAATGGGCCCTGAACAGCAACGCCAATGTAATCAGCTTGATGTTGATCAAGAGTTTCGAGTTCCACACCAATTTTAGCTAAGTGTAAACGTGCTACTTTCTCATCCAGATATTTAGGAAGAACATAAACCTTGTTCTCATACTTATCAGTGTTTGTCCAAAGCTCTAACTGGGCTAAAGTCTGGTTTGTAAATGAATTAGACATTACAAAAGAAGGGTGTCCGGTTGCACAACCTAAGTTCACCAAACGACCTTCAGCAAGTAAGATCACATCTTTACCATTGATTGTATATTTATCTACCTGAGGTTTGATTTCAACCTTTGTATTGCCATAGTTGCTGTTTAACCAAGCCATATCGATTTCATTATCAAAATGTCCGATGTTACAAACAATAGCTTTGTCTTTCAGTGCAAGGAAATGCTCGGCACGAACGATGTCGCAGTTACCTGTAGTGGTTACCACGATATCAGCTTCTTTGATTGCTGTTGCCAGTTTTTTAACTTCATAACCTTCCATTGCAGCTTGAAGTGCACAAATCGGGTCAATTTCAGTTACAATTACACGTACGCCCTGTGAGCTTAATGAAACTGCAGATCCTTTACCAACATCACCATAACCACAAACAACAGCAACTTTACCTGCCATCATCACATCAGTTGCACGGCGGATCGCATCAACCAATGACTCACGGCAACCGTATTTGTTATCAAATTTAGATTTTGTTACAGAGTCGTTCACGTTGATTGCAGGTAAGTGCAATGTTCCGTTTTTCATACGCTCATATAAACGGTGTACTCCGGTAGTAGTTTCTTCAGAAAGACCTTTGATACCTGCAATCAGTTCAGGGAACCTATCAAATACCATGTTAGTTAAATCACCACCATCATCCAAGATCATGTTTATTGGTTTGCGATCCGGACCGAAATGTAGGGTTTGCTCAATACACCAGTCAAATTCTTCTTCGTTCAGACCTTTCCATGCATAAACCTGAACTCCAGCAGCAGCAATTGCAGCAGCAGCGTGATCTTGAGTTGAGAAGATGTTACATGATGACCAAGTAACTTCAGCGCCTAAGGCGGTTAATGTTTCGATTAATACGGCAGTTTGGATGGTCATGTGCAGACATCCTGCAATACGTGCGCCTTTTAAAGGCTGCGACGGACCGTACTCCTCACGAAGTGCCATTAAGCCCGGCATTTCTGCTTCGGCTAATCCGATTTCTTTTCTTCCCCATTCTGCGAGGGAAATGTCCTTAACTTTGTAAGGTACGTAAGTTGTCTCTACTGATGACATAGTTTTTTTGGTTTTAAATGAGGCGCAAAGTTAAAAAATTGGGATGTAAATGGCAAGAGCTTTTTTGAGGATAGATTTAAGTGCATAACGCAGTAATGAGCAAAATAGGGATATTAATAATTATCATTACTTTTATTTCATACAAATCATATATTTTATGGCCACAGGCACAAAATATTAGGTTATCTGCGTAGTTTAAAGTTGATCCCATTCGTAATCTTAAAGTAAAAACCCTTAGGGCGAATATTATGCACCGCTGTTTTTAATTACTTTTATAAAAAATAAAGATATGTATCCAGAATATTTAGTTGCTCCAATGCGTCAGGAACTTGTTAATGCAGGTTTTCAAGATATGAGAACTGCTGAGCAAGTTGAACAAGCTATTAAGTCAGAAGGTACTGTTCTGGTTATGGTTAATTCTGTTTGTGGGTGTGCTGCTGCAAATGCTCGTCCTGCTGCAAAAATCTCTGTACAGCATGAAAAACACCCGGATAAATTTATAACTGTTTTTGCAGGTATGGAAAAAGACGCTGTAGATACGGCTAGGGCATTTATGTTGCCTTATCCTCCCTCCTCGCCGGCAATTGCATTATTTAAGGATGGTAAATTGGTTCATATGATTGAGCGCCATCAGATTGAAGGACGCCCGGCACAGATGATCGCAGATAATCTCCAACAAGCTTTTGATCATTATTGTTAAAGAAATATTACTGTTAAAAAACATTGTTAAGTAGGAAAGATCCGTCAGAAATGGTGGATTTTTTTTTTGGATAAAATTTAAAAAAACTGGATAGAACCTAGTGCTCCTTTAACATAAGGATAATTTGGAGGTTGCCCCGTTGTGCGAGGCCGGGCTCTTTATTGCAATCTTTTTGCTTCGCAAAAAGTATTTTCATTCCGATCCCTAACCCAATCCATTCTATTATAAAAATATTGGATTTATTAAAGATCTATCTGTGATGACGGATTTTTTTAGCGATTCTTTATATTTATCGATAACCCATTTAGTTAAATCAAAGGATGCTTCAAATGTTCGGTCATCTTTGAAACTTTCTATTTTTATGTTAGGTCTTAGGTTAATTGTTTCAGGCGCATAATCTAAATCGAAAATAGCGTTTAATTTATTTAAGATTTCTATCCTGTTTTATATCTCATTAAATGGCGACTTCTTTTTTATCCATTGAAATTGGATTTCAACACTTCCACTTGTGTAAACACCAAAGAACTGAAAGAAGTTGTTCTTGGGAATTAGTGCCGGAATGAACGATCCAGTTCTATTACCGGAACCCCACCAGATGGTATCAAAATTTTCCTTTGAAAAATTATAAATACGTTGAAATTTAGAAAGGTGCTCCGGGTGG
>JBDNGV010000197.1:0-6761 GCA_041689125.1 Daejeonella sp. | reverse complement strand
GGCAAATTTTCACAAATCTTGTATCAAAGTCAGGGTAGATTTATTTATATGCTCAGGAAATTCTCCAAATATTCTCTCAATTTTAATGAGCCGAAAGCCGCTTTCAATTCTCTTTTCCGTTTATTTACACCCGAATTATTTCGCCTATTCCCCTATTGACCAATGAGACAGCTACTCCTGCGGCCCGGAGCCGAAGAATTGACGTATGAGATTCGTGGAATTGTAAAAAAAGCCCGCCAAGTGGAAGCCTTGGGCTATGCGATGACTTGGGAGAATATCGGGGATCCAATTCAAAAGAGTAATCATGTCCCCGATTGGATGAAGGAAATAGTTGCAGAATTGCTTAGGGAAGATAAAACCTACGGCTATGCGGATTCGAAAGGGGTACTCGAGACGCGGAAGTTTCTAGCCGAATTGAACAACGCCCAAAAAGGGGCTCAGATCACAGCAGAGGATATCTTATTTTTTAACGGTTTGGGAGATGCCATTGCTAAGTTGTACCAATTCTTAATTCCAACCGCACGGATTATCGGCCCATCTCCTGCTTATTCTACCCACAGTTCGGCAGAGGCAGCTCATGCGAATACTGCCCCGATTACATATAAACTTGATCCTGACAATCAGTGGCTTCCGGATATGGAAGACTTGTACTTGAAAGTCAAATACAATCCTGCTATTGTTGGGATTCTGATTATAAACCCAGACAATCCCACAGGAATGGTATATCCACGAGAGGTTTTGGAAGGATTTGTGAAGATTGCTGAAGAGTATAATCTACTGCTGATTGTCGATGAAATCTACCAAAATATTACTTATAATGGCATAACGGCCGTTCCGCTTTCAAATGTAATCGGAGGCAGACCTGCCATTTCATTGAAAGGAATCTCAAAAGAATTCCCTTGGCCGGGAGCGCGTTGCGGATGGATGGAATTCTATAATAGGGAAGCTTCACAGGAGTTTTCCAAACTTTGCCAAACACTTGAAAATGCCAAGATGATAGAGGTATGCTCCACAATACTGCCTCAATTGGCTATCCCAAAGATTATGACTCATCCAGCCTATCATGCCTATCGACAAAAGGCTAATGCGGCAATCGGGAAGCGAAGTGATTGGATGGCGGAGATTTTGGGAGACATTCCCGGTATCAAATTCAATCCTACACAAGGCGCATTCTACAACACCATCGTTTTTGATAAGTCGTTGCTGAATCTTAACCAGTCACTTTCCATCAAAGACCCAAAACTTCAAGCCTTATTAGACACTTGGCTAGTGAATTCTGAAATGCCTTTGGACAAGCGATTCGTTTACTATTTATTGGCTGCAGAGCAGATCTGCGTAGTGCCTATTTCTTCATTCTGCTCTGATCTGAGGGGATTCCGAGTGACGCTTCTGGAAGAAAACGAAGCGGTTTTCAAAGATACATTCCGAAGGCTTGGGAGGGCGATTGGCAGTTATTTGAAGTCTTCTGAAGTGAAGTGATCAGTTTTTAGTCACAGTGGTCAGTTTGTATGATTCTAGTATTATAACTGTTAAATACTTAGGATTAAGTTTAAATGCATAGACAAATTTATTTCGTGGAAACTCCAAATTTGGAAGGATTCAAGATCATGTAGTTGATTAGTCTTCCTACCTCTTCTGATTTTTGGATGAGTTCTAAATGGGTTTCGTTGTTTATGTATTCGCATGCATGGGCAAAGTCGAGCCAAACGCTAGTTTCACTGTTTTCCATGTCAGCATCGCTAAGCTTTGATTTGAAATGAGCTGAATATGCTCGTTTCCTGTATGACTCAGCTATGCAGGCACATACAGATCTACTTGACCTTCGTATCTGGTCAGTTAAAGAATATCTTTCTTCTTTGGGGAATTGCTTAGAAATTTGGAAAATTTTCATGGCTAAATCGAATCCTTTTTTGTAAGCCAAGAGATCTTTGAAGTTCATGTTTTTGAGTCCGCTCCGATAACTCAATTTCCTGAAATCCCTGAAAATCGCATATTCCGAAATTTCTGACACCTGTCCTGATATACGCCACTCATAAGGGGACTAAATACAAAAAGGCACGCTATAAAGTGCGAAACAAACAGATTAATTGCAAAAAAGGAGGTTTTTAGCCCTTTTTTTGCATTAAAATTCATTATCCGGACAAAGTTTACCCAGAAGCAACGGATATCTGCCCACATTTGGTGCTTGATCAAGCCCCTGTACCTACTCTTTGCATTCGGGTAATGATAGGTCAGCTGAAAAACAGTAGCCTCTACGTTGTTCCTTTTTTGTAATATTTCGATCGGTGTTTCTGCTATTTTTTTCCTAACCTGATACGTATCGATGTTTTCCTGGGTGAAATAGCGGTACCCATTTTCCGCTTTAACCCGCCATTTTGCAATCCCTTCCTTGCTTGTAACCTGCTTTTTATCAATCAGTTGATTGGTAGATGTATCTAAAACAGAAAGTGTGCCGTTGTCCAAGACGTTCAGCTGGTACCTCCCTTTTGCCCCTTGTATGGCATGAAGATATAGTTCAATGTCCCCGTCTTTGCAAAATTCTTGGTTTGCAGGACTATGGTACGCCCCGTCCGCATGCGCCGCTTCTGTTTTACAAGTAAACACTTCCTGTACTTTATTGGCGGCGTCCTGAAAAAAGTCTACGTCCGAGGTGCTTACGGTCCTGACATCAACGTTTCCTATCAGGTTTAAAGCATCCCCGTCATCGCAGCTTTCGGTTATGTTTATGGAATACCCTTTAACTTTGTTGCCTTCCTTTTTCCGGTACGTACAATCGGTATCGTGGGGAGACTGGACAGATCCGGCCGTTATTTCGTCATTGTTCCTGGCGACAACAATTTTGTCCAGGCCTACTTTAAACTGTTCGTCGAAAACCCTTTTGAGTGTTTGAAAGAGAGGGAGTTTGTTTCCTGAAAACAAAGGCAATATGCTGTATATCAATTCACCAAGCTTTTGCAGCCTTGTTTTTACCTCATCGCTGGAGCAGGTGTACACCACTTTGTTCCCCTCCAATTTCAACAGGCCGTTTAAAATTTCCGTAGTCGCTGGGTCAATTATGCCGCCTTGTTTAACTAGATCGTAGAACAGGCGGAACGTTTCGTGTATCAGTTCGTAACGGCTAAGCCAGGCGATATTGCTGCCCAGCAATTTGCTGTCCATGCGGATCCGCTTGCCGCTTACCTCAAAATCAATGCACTGGTTTTTGGTTACCTGTGCAAAAGCAACGTCCAGTAAATTATCGTTGCCCGCACTTGCATGATCCATAATGCGTTTGCGAAACAAATAGTAGGTAGAACCTGCCGGAACAAGGTCGTCTGCGTTCGCCAGTCCGATGGCACTACGGGTAAGCATGTTGAAACGGCAGTTTTCAAAAAGCTTTTGGTCGCTCAGTCCTTCGGCTTCCTTGAGTATCATCATGGAAATCAACACCCGAACTGGGGCGTTCGGCGTGCCGTTGTTGCCACAATACAAGGGCTTGAATACGTTTTCGTCGATCCGGGAAGTAACCTCTTGGTAGAACCGGTTATGCCATGCGTTTTTATCATCGTACATTTTTAGGGATTTACCCGAAAATAAAACAGAGGGTGAACTAAAGAGGTTAAACTGTGGAACTTTGGTCTTTTTAAACATAATCCGCTCTTTGCTTAGGAGACAGAAATATACATAAAATAATCAATTTATGCAACTAATCATCTGATTATTAGATAATTATATTTAAATTAGGTTGTCGGAGTGGACTCAAAGGTGTTTGATGCGAGACATTGAGAAGTAGGCATTAGCAGTTTTCGGTAATTGTTGCCAGTTTTAGTGGATAGTTTCACAAAGAATCTTTAACTCACCCTATAAAAAGTTGAAGTTAATTGAGTAAAAGAATTGATAGTGTCAGGAATAATTAATATGATTATCCGCAATGATTAGAATAGCAAAAGAATAGGCTTTTGGAATGCGGAAAATCGTCCACTGTCCGATAGCTATCGGACGACAGTCTACAGAATCTTTATTTGAACTTCAAACCTTGTTTTATTTGGTTAGTGGTAAGAAAGCGTATAATCATTATATTTAAAAAGAAATACTAACGTGAAAAAACTACTAATCTTATCTGCACTGGGAATCATCTTGTTTTCCTGTTCAATACAGAAAGCAACAGAAAAAAAACTACCGAATATTGTAATTCTTTATGCCGACGATATGGGTTATGGTGATTTGGGAGTTCAAAATCCGGATTCAAAAATCCCAACTCCCAATCTCGATCAACTTGCATCAGAAGGGATGCGGTTTACAGATGGGCACAGTTCTTCGGGGATATGTACGCCAAGTCGTTATGCGCTATTGACAGGCCAGTACCATTGGCGAAAATTTCATGATATTGTAAATTCATTCGGCCCACCGGTTTTTGATGAGAAACAATTAACATTGCCCGAGATGTTAAAAGAAAAAGGTTATGGGACTGCCTGCATCGGGAAATGGCATTTGGGCTGGAACTGGAATTTTCTGGGTTAGCCAACGGGTACAAAAATGCAGTTGGGAAGAGAAGTTAAATACTATATGCCTAACGAAATCGACTGGGAATCACCAATTATTGGAGGTCCGCTTTCCAATGGATTCGACTATTATTTTGGCGATGATGTTCCTAATTTTCCACCCTATACCTGGATTGAAAATGAACATGTTGTTACCATCCCCACTATTCCGCTTTCTGAAACACCAGAAACATCGGAAGGAGAATGGGAAGCCCGTCCGGGACCAATGGCCGAAGGATGGAAAATGGATCAAGTGATGCCTACACTTACGCAAAAAGTTGTTAAATATATTGAAAGCAGAAAAGGGAAAGATGAACCTTTTTTCCTCTATTTTCCTTGGACATCCCCACATGCGCCCATTGTGCCGGTTAAAGAATTCCAGGGAACCACCGAAGCCGGTGGTTATGGCGATTTTATGCACCAGAGCGACTGGACAGTCGGCGAGGTTTTAAAAGCGCTAGAAGAGAATGGCTTTGCAGAGAATACGATAGTAATTTTTATTGCGGACAACGGCCCGGAACGTTACGCTTACGATAGAATTCAAAATTATAATCACAAAAGTATGGGCAATTTGCGGGGATTAAAACGCGATACATGGGAAGGCGGACACCGTGTACCTTTTGTAATTAAATGGCCCGGTGTGGTTGAACCCGGGAAAGTGAGCACTGAAGTAATAAATCAGGTGGATATCATGGCAACGCTTGCCGAAGTAGTTGGGTATAAGTTGCCCAACGTAGCTGCAGAAGACAGTTATAATTTATTGCCGCACCTAAAAGGAGATACTGAATCAGTAAATATTCGCGAAGCCACGGTTCAAAACACGTTTAAAGACAGGTATGCTATTCGTAAAGGAGATTGGGTTTTAATTGATTCAAAAAGCGGAATGCACTCGCAGGTTCCTGATTGGTTTAATGAGCAGTTTGGATATTCTGAAAATCAGTTTCCCGGAGAGTTATATAATTTGAAAGATGATGTTTCGCAGAATAATAATTTATTCAACGAAAATCCCGAAAAAGTTACTGAATTGAAAGCCCTTTTGGAAAAATATAAGTCGGAAGGAAGAAGTGTACCATTGAGGAATTGATATCTAATGTCATGTTTCAAATTTATTATGAATCTGTTGTTTGGTTAATGTAATACCGATTAGCCAATAAAATGTTACATACTTTCCTGGCCGCATCATTCAAGCAGGCTTTTCGCTTTACTCATTTTGCCACTTTACTACTATATCGTCATTTACTCCCAAAAGATATTCAGAACAAGGTGTTTTAAGGTTGGTAATTTTATGCGAAAAAAAATTAAAGATCAATCTCGTGAAGTTAAGGCAAAAATAAAAAAAATCTAATAATCAAACACCCTTCGACTGCGCTTAGGGTGACTGCCAGACTGAGAGTAGTTAAAGTCTTCTATCACTAACCCAACATTTAATTAAAGATTATAATAATGAGCCCACTCCGAAAAGGCATTTCCACTAGAAAATAGTGCCATTTGGACGGGGTATTTTCTCTAAATAGCAGTTATCGGAGTGGACTCAAGCTTTCAAAAAACTACTTTTGAAAGCAATTAGGAAAAACAGCTGAATACCGCTTAGGTAGGGCCGGAATATTGGGGTGACAGGTTACAGGATTGGGAAATCAGGAATGGTAAAGCGGTATGTGTAGGTCAGTGATACAAACAGGATCCTCCAGGGGCTCACTGGAAAAATCCAGAAGGTCCAAAAAGTAATATAAACAATAGGTTGGATTTATTCATCGATTGTGGGTTTTAATTTTTTTAAAAATAGGAAGAATGTTATTATTCTGCAACCTGATCTGTTACAAGAGATCATGATCGGTGAACGCAAATATCAGAGATTACTACTTATAAATATATTTTGTTGAAGGTTTTAAATACTAATTGAAAAACTTGTATAGTCCTATTAGCTAACTTTTTTTCTTATACTATCCTGTTGTATCCTGTTAAAATAATGATTTTAATATTTTCTATTTTCTACAAAAATGCAGGATGGTGCAGGATAGAAATAGTGTTCAAGATTTTGTATTTGGATTTAATTATAGTTCAATTAATAAATTATATCAAATGAAAACAAAAATATTTTATATGTATATCCGCAATTGCACCAGTAGCCAAATAAGTTGTAAGTGACAGTTAGTGACAATCGCTTTATTGGTTAAATAAATCACTTTAAATTAGGTCAAAATAAACGGTTTTGACCATGAACATCATCAATTTCATTAATCG
>JBDNGV010000196.1:0-3377 GCA_041689125.1 Daejeonella sp. | reverse complement strand
GTACCAACGACTGCTATTTTCATCCGTTCATTTATTGCTTTTTAATGGTGATGAATCGATCATGATTTAATAATCATCCCCCTGTGGGTTTTGGAAAAATCATGATGGTTTCATCTATTGACGAAGACTATTTAAAAGATTTAACATTAACTTCGACCAAGATAGGAATTATATTCAAAATGGTTTTTTTGTACGATACTGCTATTTATTTTTATACACTTCTAATTCGGATTGCTTCAATAAAAAATACAAAAGCAGCGGCCTGGATTAATGGAAGAAAAGAACTCATGCAATTAATTGAAGCCAGCCTAGACAAAAATAAACGCTATACCTGGTTTCATTTCGCTTCATTGGGAGAGTTTGAGCAGGGAAGGCCAGTACTCGAGCGTCTAAAATCTGAAAACCCTACATTACCTATTGTAATTACCTTTTTTTCTCCTTCAGGATATGAGATCAGAAAGAAATATGCACTGGTTGATCATGTTTTTTATCTACCAATAGATACTAGAACCAATGCCATCGACTTTGTACGCATATTAAATCCAAGAATGGCTATTTTTACCAAATATGAATACTGGTATCATTATTTTGATGAATTACATAAAAACAATATTCCACTTTATGTAATCTCCGGAATATTTAGGAAGGAGCAGATATTTTTCAAATGGTACGGCAGTCTACACAGGAAAATGCTGAGTATGGTCTCACATTTTTTTGTCCAAAATGAAAACAGCAGAAAACTGTTAAATGAACTAGGGATTGAAAATGTCACGATAAGTGGTGATACCCGTTTCGACAGGGTAATATATAATGCAACTCATGCTCCAGAGCTCAAAATTATCCAGGATTTTACGAAGGGTAACAAGGTGTTTATCGCAGGTAGCACCTGGCCGGATGATGAAAAATTGATTGCAAAATTGGCTTTTTCATATCCCGATTGGAAATTCATAATTGCAACACATGAAGTAAATCCTGCAAGAATCAATGAATTAACTGAATTTTTTCCTGAATCAATCAGATATTCAGATATGAATAGAAAGGAATCAGAATCTACTGAAAATCAATATATCAATTCAGATATTCAGGTATTAATCATAGATAATATCGGACTACTTTCATCAGTGTACCAATACGGAGACATTGCCTATATAGGTGGAGGATTCGGAGTGGGAATCCACAATACGCAAGAAGCCGCAGCTTTTGGTTTAGCACTTATTTTTGGCCCGAATTACCAAAATTTTACTGAGGCTGTTGATTTCATTACTATCGGTGCTGCTTTTACAATTAAAAACTATGATGAGTTAGCGAACTGTATGGAAAAGCTAATAATCGATAGTCACAAGAAAGAATGTGGAATGGCCGCACTTAAGTATGTAAAAAAACATACCGGGGCAAGCCAAGCAATTCTTGATTTTATAAACAGATCTTAATTAGCAGGTCCTTTGGAAAGCTCCACAAGCGCATCAATCCAGAGTGGATGATCATTCAAACTTTCTACCAGCTGAACATGTTCACCACCCAGTTTTTTAAATTCATCACCATATTCAACTGTTACTTCATGGACGGTTTCAAGGCAATCTGCGACAAAAGCAGGACAAAATACCAGAAGTCTTTTAATACCCTTCTCTGCCAATTGCTCTATAACAACACTTGTATACGGCTGAACCCAAGGATCTTTACCCAAACGCGATTGAAAACACACCGAATATTTATCCTCAGTGAGGCCAAGCCTCTTGGCAATCAAACGGGCAGTGTCATGACATTGTGCTGAATAGCAAAATTTATTATTCTCTGTTAATGAGGAACAACAATTCTCAACTTTCAGGCAATGCTTTTGAGAATGATCTGATTTAACAAGCTGCCTTTGGGGCAAACCATGAAAACTGAACAAAATATGATCATATGTTTCAGGATTATGCTTTTTACCATTCTCTGCGAACACTTCAATCATTAGTTCATTATCGTGAAAGGAATTAATAAAGGAAATATTGGGGATAGTCTGCCATTTTCTAACCAGTTCCATTACTTTTTCCAGAACTGAACCGGTACTTGCAGAAGCATAATGAGGAAACATTGGAATTACCTTAATGCTATTAACCTGAGCATCCTTTAATCTATTTAAGGCGCTCTCAATTGAGGGACTTTGATAGCGCATAGCAAGTTCGACCTGGTAATCATCGCCTAAACGTTGTTGCAGAAGATCCCTCTGAAGAAGGCTATAATGCATTAATGGAGATCCGGTAGTATCTGACCATATCTCCCTGTATAATTTAGCAGATTTAGGCCCGCGAAAGGGTACAATAATACCTTTTACAAGAATCGTTCTTAAAACAGGGTTTACATCAATTACCCGCTCGTCCATCAGGAATTCACCTAAGTATTTACGAACATTTGCATTTGAGGGACTATCAGGAGTTCCTAAGTTAACTATTAAAATACCTTGCTTATTCATATCACGATTAAAGTGCGTCAAAGATAGCCTTAGGAATCATTAAAAAAAAAGCTTCTACATATTTGACTTTACATAAACATATTTTAATTAATTCTTCAGCTTCCAGAGTTTCCACCAAGGAGTTCCGGGTGAATCATGATGCTCAAAATGATAGCCAAAAAAATAACAGGTTAGGAACGCAAGAAGATGATTTTTCTTTTGAGTCCCGGATTGATGTTTATTCGAATGTACCCCGTGGTGTGGGAGCCAAGTACCGAAATAAAACAGTTGAAGAGTACTGAGGAAGGAAGGTAAGACCCAAAACAAGATGAGATTCACTTCAGCTATCCAAAACTTAAGAACATTAAAAATTAGAGCCATTAATACAATTTGCCACCAGGATAAATATTCCATAATAAAACTGGTATACCATGTTACAAAGTTCCCCTGGTTATAATCCGGGTCAAGAGCAGTATGTACATGCTGGTGATGTTTATGATGTTTATCGTATAGTTTGCTAAATGGGAAGCACGCATAAAAAGCTGTACAAATCTGACCTATGAAATTATTCAATCTGGAGTTGGAAGATACTGTACCATGCATGGCATCATGAGCCGTAATAAACAGCCCTGTATACAAATGCATCTGTATCAGTATCATCAAATAAAGGGTCGGATTCTGAGGATTTACTTTCCACAGCATCAGATTTATTATACACAAAACCCACAATACGATTACAATCAGAGCAATAATTAAACCTGTAATAGATTGATTCTTGGGCATGGTATTTTATTTATCAATATTCTTCCAGAACGGCTTTGACCTTCTGCATCAACCACAAAGGAGTTGAAGTTGCGCCACAAATCCCAATTGTATCGCCGGGATTGAACATTTCTTTGGACACTTCTTCTTCACTTGAGATAAAGTAAGTATTGGGGTTAATACT
>JBDNGV010000195.1:0-11049 GCA_041689125.1 Daejeonella sp. | reverse complement strand
GTTTAAAAGGATATTCTATAAACATTCGACCCATTTTGGGTCGTAATTGCCAGCACCATTTGATACTGTTTGAATTACCTAGCTAAAGAAAACAACTGGCAAAGTCTTTTATCTATCAAACTGATTCAGGATTGAGCTGATAATTTGTTTATAAATGTAGCTCTTCCGCACAGAAATAAAAAAGGCCCCGAATTTAATCCGGAGCCTTTCATTTTCCTCATTCTGTCTATCTGGTTGCAGGCATGTCATTTTTGACGTCTACAACAGGTCTTTTGTCACGATTTAAGAGATCCCATCCGGTATAATAAACCAGATGTGTACGCTTAGTTAATAATCCAAAATTGATCTTGCTCACTTCGTCACCAGGTTTATGATAATCTTCATGCACACCATTAAAATAAAATACAATTGGAATTCCATTCTTTGCGAAATTATAATGATCTGAACGGTAATAGATCCGCTCAGGGTCATTTGGATCATTATATTTATAGTCAATCTTCATTTTGGTGTAAACAGCATTGGCATTTTCGCTAATCTTATGAAGGTCGGTACTTAATTTATCAGAACCAATCAGGTAACAGTAATTTGCAGAATCAGCACTACCTTTGTATAATTCGCCGGTTCTACCAATCATATCAATATTCAGATTGGTGATGGTATTGGCCATAGGAAAAATCGGGTTTTGAGAGTAATACTCAGAGCCTAATAATCCTTTTTCTTCGCCGGTTACCAGTAAGAACAAGACGCTTCGCCGCGGACCATGTCCTGCTTTTTTGGCCTTTGCGTATGCTCTGGCTATTGTTAAGACGCCCGTTGTACCCGATCCATCATCATCAGCACCATTATTGACTTTATCTGCACCACCATCAGTTGTAAGTCCGATATGATCGTAATGTGCTGAAAAAACTAGCAGTTCATCCTTTAGGTCGCTGCCTTCAAGATATCCCAAAACGTTTACCGATTTTACTTCTTTATTTACTGGTCCGTAATTCATTGAAATTTGAGATTTCAGAACCTGAGATTGAGGAGTACCGCTATTATCTATTGCTGATTTTAAATCTTCATAGCTCTTTCCTGAATTTTTCAGTATTTGATTTGCTAATTCAGGCGTGATATTAACTACTGCAGCCGCTCCAGGGCGATTACTTGCACTAGCGTTTGTTTCCTTTTTGATGCTCAATCTGCCACTTCTCGGGGCATATGATTGCAGGGCAGAACTTACATCCGGGCTTACCGCCAGAATAAGTGAAGGGCCTTTACTCATTACATACTGGAGGCGTTTAAATCTACTGCTACTCCAGTCGGATACTTTTGAAGTTTTGCTAATCAAAGATACCCCATTACTCATCGGCTCTCCCTTATTGATCAGTAAAACAACTTTACCGGCTATATTGGTATTTTTAAGATCATCATAGCTTTCTGCACCTATTCCATAACCAATAAATACAACTTCACTTGCATCGATTGTTTTCGCATCACCACTACCTGTAAATAGAAAGTCCTTACCAATGCTTAGCGACTTGCTGTTCACAGTGAAGGCGCTAACTTCAAAAGAGGTTTCAACCAATGGTACATCCTGGAAATAGGATCCGTTTACCGGTGCTGTTAATTTTAATTTTTTTAATTCCTTGGCAATGTACTTTGCCGCTTTTTCTGCTCCGGCCTTACCGGTTTCTCTGCCTTCAAACTTATCGGATGCAAGGATATTTAGATGTTTTTTAGCTTTTTTGATGTTAATTTCCTCTGCATACTTTTGTGCATTCGGATCCTGAGCGAATACCTGTGTAGAAATGCACAGCAGGAATAGTGCCCAAATTGTTTTCTTTAAAATCATATTGTGGTTGGTTAGTTTAAAAATATTAGCAGGAGATTTTATTCACCCTGTTGGCATGGCGGCCACCTTCAAATTCTGTATTGATAAATTTAATACAGATATCTTTGGCAAGCTCAGGGCTGATAAACCTGGCCGGAATACAAAGAACATTGGCATTATTATGTGATCTTGCAAGTTCGGCAAGCTCTTCATTCCAGCAGATGGCTGCTCTAATTCCCTGATGTTTATTGGCTGTGATGGCTACCCCATTAGCGCTTCCGCAGATCAATATACCCATTGAAAATTCAGCTTTTTCTACAGCGTTAGCAACGGGATGAGCAAAATCCGGATAGTCTACAGAGTCGTTGCTGTAGGTTCCAAAGTCTTTAATAGTATAATTTTTCAGCAAATCAATAAGCATGTTTTTGTATTCAACACCTGCATGATCGGCTCCAATTGCAATGGATATATTTTTGTTCATTTCTTAAATCTTAGCTTAATCCTTGTAAAATTCTATCTCAGCTTTTTTCTTTGCTGCTGCTACTCTTGCTGAAACATAAATACTGACTTCGTACAATAAAAACAATGGAAAACTAACAGTAAGCATGGTTACAAGATCCGGAGTAGGTGTTACTATTGCTGCAATTATTAGGATAATTACAGTGGCATATCTTCTAGATGATTTCATAAACTCAGGAGTCATGATTCCCAGCTTTGAAAGAATATATATTACTATTGGTAGTTCGAATGTAATTGCTGCTCCGATGGTAAGTGTCGCAACAACAGAGAAATAAGAGGAGATGGTAATCTGGTTATTGATGATTGAACTGACTTCATAATTGGATAAGAAGTTGATCGATAAAGGTGCAATAATGTAATAGCCAAACATTAAGCCAATAATAAACAATAATGAAGCCCAGAAAACAAAACCGGTTGCTGATTTCCGTTCATTTTCATGCAGAGCTGGTTTTACAAATCGCCAAACCTCAAATAATAAATAGGGTACACCTAATACAATTCCTATCATCAGTGAAGAATTGAGCTGCAAGGTAAACTGTCCGCCCAGTTCAGTATTTATAATATTAAAACTTAGTTTTTTAACACAGAAGTCTGCTCCAAGATTAAATTTTTCAGTGGCCAAACACATCATTCTATAGGTCCAGAAATCAGTACGACCGGGACCCATAATAATCTGGTCAAAAATGAAATCGTAAAATGAGAAGGCAAGTATTGTAAAGGTTACGATAGCAATAGAAGCCCTAATCAGATGTCCCCTAAGGACATCTAAATGATCAAAAAAAGACATTTCTGCTTCTATCGTTTTACCTTTTTCCTTGATAGCATTAACAAGGTCTTTACTTTCCTCACTCATAATTTTAAAACAAAAATACCATTCTATTTTATTTAAGAATGGTATTCAGTGGATATTTAATAATCATCACGTCTATTGTGACATATAGCTTCAAGAAATAAAAATTTATTGGTTATCAAGTGCATACAAAAATTAGTTATTCACTCAGGTCAAAGCTGTCCATAAATTTAGTGGTAAAATTACCTGCCCTGAAATTTGGGTCTTTCATCAGTCTTAAATGGAAAGGGATGGTTGTTTTCACTCCCTCAATCACAAACTCACTTAAAGAGCGCTCCATTGTACAAATTGCTTCTTCCCTAGTTTGTGCTACACAGATCAGTTTAGCAATCATGGAGTCATAATTCGGAGGGATCTGATAGCCGGCATACACATGTGTATCAACCCTTACTCCATGTCCACCGGGTGAGTGGAAATTAGTAATTAGTCCGGGAGATGGCCTGAAATTATTAAACGGATCTTCGGCATTGATGCGGCATTCGATTGCATGCATTTTAGGAATATAATTTTTTCCGGAGATAGGAATACCTGCAGCAACCTTAATCTGTTCTTTGATCAGGTCAAAATTAATAACCTCTTCAGTAACCGGATGCTCAACCTGAATACGAGTATTCATTTCCATGAAATAGAAATTGCGGTGTTTATCCACCAGAAATTCTACTGTACCTGCTCCTTCGTAGTTTACTGCCATAGCTCCCTTAATGGCAGCCTCACCCATTTTTTCGCGCAGTTCAGGTGTCATGAAAGGTGAAGGAGATTCCTCCACCAGCTTCTGATGTCTGCGCTGAATTGAGCAATCACGCTCTGACAAATGACATACCTTGCCGTATTGGTCTCCAATTACTTGAATCTCAATATGACGAGGATCTTCTACGTATTTCTCAAGATATAATCCGTCGTTACCAAATGCAGCGGCTGATTCCTGACGGGCTGAATCCCAAGCAGGCTCAAACTCTTCATCCTTCCATACGATGCGCATACCCCGGCCACCGCCACCGGCTGTAGCTTTCAGGATAATAGGATAACCAATCTCATTGGCAATTTTAATTCCCTCTTTAACATCAGCTAATAAACCTTCAGAGCCCGGAATTGTTGGAACACCCGCTTTTTTCATGGTTTCTTTAGCGGATGCTTTATCTCCCATACCGTTGATCTGATCGGCAGTAGCCCCGATGAATTTGATACCATATTCGTGGCAGATTGCTGAAAATTTTGCATTCTCAGACAAAAAACCATATCCCGGATGGATAGCATCTGCATTAGTTAGCTCAGCTGCAGATATGATATTCGGAATACTTAAATAAGAGTCTTTACTTGCTGGCGGGCCAATACAAACTGCTTCATCGGCAAACCGTACATGTAGACTATGGCGGTCGGCAGTTGAATAAACTGCCACGGTTTTTACTCCCATTTCCTTGCAGGTTCGGATAATCCGAAGGGCAATTTCACCACGATTTGCAATAAGTATTTTTTTAAACATGTTTTTTTGATTTGGGAATTTGATGATTTGGGAATTTGAAAATTCAGAAAAATATGCAGTACCTGCTATGAATCTTCAAATATTCAAATTGTTAATCTTCAAATCAGATAGGTTCCACCAAAAATAAAGGCTGATCGTACTCTACAGGACTTGCATTATCTACGAGTACTTTTACAATACGACCTGAAATTTCGGATTCGATTTCGTTAAACAGTTTCATTGCTTCAATAATACAAACAATCTGTCCGGCTTTAATTTCATCACCAACATTTACAAAAAGTGGCTTATCGGGATTCGAAGACCGATAAAAAGTACCTATCATTGGAGATTTAACAGTTAAATAGTTTGCGTTGTCATCTTTAACAGGTACGGCGGCAGGCTTGATTTCTGCCGGAGGTGCCTGTGCCGTTAAAAGCGCTGGGGCAGATGTCGCCTGTATTTGCTGTGCAGCCTGAACCTGATAGGTAGGCGGCTGGTTAGTTTTTATAGTAATTTTAAAATCTTCCTGCTCAATAGAAACTTCATTTACTCCAGATCTGGAAACAAACTTTATAAGCTCCTGAATTTGTTTTATATCCATTTTGTTTAGTTTAGGTGGACGATTTTAATCTAAAATTATAATAAAAAAATTAAGAAACGATTTTGATTTATTTTTTAATAAGCCCATTTTAAATACAGAGAACCCCAAGTGAATCCTCCTCCGAAAGCGGCCAGGATTAGGTTATCCCCCTTCTTGAGTTTGCTTTCCCATTCCCATAAGCATAGTGGAATGGTCCCATTGGTGGTATTTCCATATTTTTCGATATTGATCATCACTTTTTCTGGAGCAATACCACAACGACTGCTGGTAGCATCAATAATTCGCTTATTGGCTTGGTGCGGAACCAACCAATCAACATCATCAGAGCTCAGATCATTTTTTTTCATTATCTCAGCAGAAACATCAGCCATATTAGTCACGGCGAATTTAAAAACAGCTTGACCCTCCTGAAACAGGAAGTGTTCATCATTATCAACCGTCTCATGACTTGCTGGTCTTAATGAGCCCCCTGCTTTCTGGCATAAATAGGGGCCACCAGATCCATCACTTTTAAGTATTGAGTCTATAACTCCGAAACCTTCTGTGTTCGGTTCAAGTAGAACGGCGCCACATCCATCACCGAAAATTATACAACTTTTGCGGTCTTTATAATTAATGATAGACGACATTTTATCGCCTCCAACTACCAAAACTTTCTGATGTTTACCGGTTTCAATGAATTGCGAACCTGTTGATAGTCCGTATAAAAATCCTGAACATGCGGCATTCAGATCATATCCCCAGGCATTAACAGCACCAATTTTGTGGGCAAGGATATTGGCAGAAGCCGGAAATACCAAGTCGGGAGTGGTGGTACAAAAGATAATTAGATCAATCTCTGCAGCACTTATTCCGCGTTTTTCAAGCAAACCATTCACGGCATGGGTAGCCATGTCAGATGTGCCAAGATCTCCTTTCAGAATTCGGCGTTCTTTAATGCCTGTGCGACTGGTAATCCATTCATCATTGGTTTCAACCATGCCTTCCAGTTCCTTATTGGTAAGAATATACTCGGGAACGTAGGCATTAACAGCTGTTATTGCAGCATGAACTTTAGACATGATAGGTAGGAAATAATTATTTAAAAGCTTCTTTGATCTTATCTACGAACTGACTTTTGATCATGGTTCGCGATAAAAGTACCATATTTTTAATTGCTTCCGGACTAGAGATGCCGTGGCCAATCAGAACAGGTGCATTTACCCCTAAAATAGGGCTGCCTCCATATTGTTCATAATTGAAACGGTCAAAGAATTCATCCTTAAATCCTTTTTTGAGTGTAAGAATATAAAACGTTTCAGCTAATTTCAACATCACATTACCTGTAAATCCATCACAAACAATAACGTCTGCTTTGTCATTAAATAGATCCCGGCCTTCAATATTGCCTATGAAATTAATTTCTGATTTTTGCAGAAGAGGAAATGTTGACTGAGTAAGGACATTTCCTTTTTCTTCTTCCTCGCCCAGATTCATTAGACCCACTTTAGGATTCGGAATATGGTATACATGTTCGGCATAAAGGCTGCCTAAAATTCCAAACTGAGCCAGAACTTCAGGTTTACAGTCGGCATTCGCCCCTACATCCAACATTATTCCGAAGCCGGATTTTAATTTTGGAACATTGGTTGCAACTGCCGGACGAATTACCCCCGCAACAGGCTTAACACTGAATATGGCTCCTACTAGCATGGCACCAGTATTTCCTGCGGATGAAAAGGAATCTATTTTGCCTTCTTTGAGATATTGAAATCCAAGACTGATGCTTGAGTTAGGCTTTTGAAGTACAGATTTTGTTCCATGTTCACCCATACCAATCATTTCAGTGGTATGAACAAATTCGAAAAGATCAGGATTTATTCCTGATTCTATTATAAAAGGAAGCGCCTGATTCTTGTCACCAAAAAGAACTAATTTTTGGCCTGCAGATAAGGCTTTTTGAGCTTCTATTGCACCCAAAACTGCTGCTTTGGGAGCAAAATCTCCACCCATTATATCTAAGCCAATCTTCATATCAGAAAGGTTAATTAGGCAATAGAGGTATTTTCAATTACCATCTTTCCATTGTAGTATAAGTTTCCGTCAACTGTGTAAGCACGGTGAGGTAAATGTACTGCACCAGTAGTCTGGCAGGTTGTTAAACCAGGAGCAACTGCTTTATAGTGAGTTCTTCTTTTATCTCTTCTTGATTTGGATATTTTCCGTTTTGGATGTGCCATTTGTTCCTATGTATTAATTTATTATTTTTTTATTTTCTTTAATGCTTCCCATCTTGGATCGGCAATTTCTTCTTCTTTTAATTCTTTCGGTCCGGGAGCCAATTGCTGTAGCTTGGCAATCATTTCACTGTCGCACCATTCTGTGTTTCCTTCATCATTACAACGGCTGATGTAAGGTGCAGCCAGATTGATAAATTCATAGATCAGAGTTGCGACATTGATCTCGGTTTCATTTCTTTTCAATACAACGATCTCTTCGGTATCATTCTCCAGATCGTCGCTTCCGTTCAATTTAACAATCTGCATCTCCTTAATTTCAACAGTATAAGGATAATCAGCAAGGCAAACATCACATCCCAATTTCATCTCACCTGAAATATGAAATTGCAGGATCATCATTGTTTCCTGCTTATCAAGTTCAAGTTCTACTTTCAGCTTCCCACTCTTAACTAGCGAATATTCAAATTCATTAAAAAAAGCATCAGCCACTTCGAATTCAAAATCATGAACTCCAAGTTTTAATCCGGTAAACGGAATGCTATATTGCTGTAACGATTTCAAAGCACGCCAATTGAGGGTGCAAATTTAAGAAAATTTATTTAGTTGCTAACAGTTTTTTAAAAATGAGCTGATAAGACAATGTAAATGCTTAGTTTTTATCGTGTTGAAGACTTTTTAATCTCTGTCTTTTGAAAATTTGCTTAATTTTAGAGGATTGGAGCTGAGTTCGGTACTTTCTCTTCTACGCTCAACAATTTTGATTGCAGTGAATAATGCTTCCCTGAAGGAACTTGCTGATGCCAGATTTTTTCCGGCAATGTCATAGCCGGTTCCATGGTCGGGTGAAGTTCTGACAACGGGTAAACCGGCAGTAAAATTCACCCCATTATGAAATGCAATCTGTTTGAAAGGTATTAAACCCTGATCATGATACATAGCCAATACAGCATCAAACTGAGTATAAGTATGTGCAGCAAAGAATCCATCTGCTGCATAGGGGCCAAAAGCAAATATTCCATGAGCATTTGCTTCAGTAATAGCAGGGATAATTATTTCAAGTTCTTCTTTTCCGATCAGACCTTCATCTCCTGCATGCGGATTCAATCCTAAAACAGCAATTTTTGGTTTTTGAATCCAGAAATCCTTCTTAAGGCTTTGATTCATCAGTGTCAGCTTTGAAAGGATCTTTTCTTTGCTAATCTTTTCTGCAACCTCATTCACCGGAATATGCCCGGTAACTACGCCAACACGGATATCTTCACTAACAAGAAACATCAGTGAGTCCTCAGCCTTAGTCTTCGCCTGAATATATTCTGTATGACCCGCAAACTGGAAATCATCGCTTTGAATATTATGCTTATTAATTGGTGCAGTAACTAAAGCATCTGTTTTGCCTGCTATCAAATCATCCATCGCTCTCTCAAGAGATATAAATGCATACTTTCCTCCGGTGGGGGTGCTTTCACCTAGTTCGATACGGAAATCCTCCTCCCAGCAGTTAATCATGTTAGCGCGTTTGTTATGCGCTTCTTCAGGACTGTTGATTACATTGAAATTGAACTCGTTGACATCCATTGTTTTACGATGAAAGGATGCGACTTTTGTATTACCGTAAACAATGGGAGTACAATAGTCCATGATTTTACTATCGACCAGAGTTTTAATGATCACCTCCAAACCGATACCGTTTAGATCACCTATTGAAATTCCAATTTTAATTTTATCACTCATTCCTGCTTGCCTGTTTATGAAAATAATTAATGCAAAATAAAGACTTTAATCTCAAACTCCAATTAAGTTGAACGTTATACGTTATACGTTTTACGTTTTGGGAAGTCTTTACTAATGAGAAAAACCCATTCTTGAGTCAAATTTCCATTGACAAATACACAGATCGACTCATTAAGTTATATGTTGTAGAATATAAGTTATACGTTTTGATCTTTACTAATGAGTTAGGTGCAAGCGAAGCGGACGACATAATACCCACAACTGGCAGACAATTAAACAGAAAGATTAAGCGATTTGGACAGATAACCAAAGAGAAATAGACCATATTGTAACGAGACAACGGGAAAGAAACAATTAGAACACTTAATCAATAACTTTGTTGAATGGAAATACTGATTATTTTTCTTTTGATTTTACTGAATGGAATTTTTGCCATGTTTGAAATTGGAATGGTTTCTTCGCGTAAATCACGGCTGGAAGCAGCAGCAAAAATAGGCGATAAAGCCGCAAAAAAAGCCCTTGAACTTTCGCGTAATCCCGGAAAATTCCTTTCCACCGTGCAAATTGGTATCACCCTTATAGGAATCCTTACAGGTATTTACAGCGGGGAAAAAATTGAAGATGATTTAGTAAATTACTTAAATCAGTTTGAGTTCCTCAGGCAATACAGCGAAACCATAGCAATAGTTGTTATTTTATTTACGCTTACTTTTTTTCATTGGTGCTGGGCGAACTCGTTCCCAAACGAATTGGTCTGACAATGCCCGAAAGGATTTCAAAATTACTGTCTTTCCCGATGTATTGGATTTCTATCATTGCCGCTCCTTTTATCTGGTTATTGACCTTTACTTCTGATATGATTATTAAACTGTTTCGAATAAAACCTACTGCCGAAAGTAAAGTAACGGAGGAAGAAATAAAAGCAATTATTCAAGAAGGTATGGAAGGTGGAGCTATTCACGAGATTGAGCAGAATATTATGGAGCGTGTTATCAGTTTGGGTGACAGACAAGTTGCATCACTTATGACCCATCGAAACAATACTATATTTTTAAAAACGACTTTCGATGCAGGAGAAATCAACAAAATAGTAAATGACAAAATGCACTCTGTTTACCCCGTTGTAAATGACAAAATGGATGTTGTAGGCACTATGTTGCTCAAAGACCTTTTTAAACATATTAACGAGCCCGACTTTAAAATTGCTGACCACATTAAGCTACCTCAATACATTTCAGAAAATTTATCTGCTTACGAAGCATTGAAAGTATTCAAAACAGGAAATGCACATCAGGCAATTGTAATGGACGAGTTTGGTCAAATGCAAGGGATGGTGACCATGAACGATTTATTAGAAGCTTTAGTTGACGATGTTTCTGATTTTTATAGTTCTGAATTTTCGTTTATCCATAGAGAAGATGGAAGTTGGCTTATTGACGGACAATACCCGCTTACAGAGTTTTTACGGAAGTTTGACTTGGACGATTTAGCAGAAGATTATCCATTTAATACCATCAGTGGTCTAATACTGAATGAACTAAGACGAATTCCTTCTTCAGGCGACACACTTCTATGGCTTAATTTTGAAATTGAAATTTTAGATATGGACGGTGCAAGAATTGACAAAGTGTTACTGACAAAAAAAGACAGCTAATTCACATTTTAACTGTCCGAACAAAAGAGCTACTAACTGATCATAGGTCTTATAAGCTGAATAATGTTTATCTGAGTGGTACATATCCACACACTTAATCAACAGATGCCGGGGTATGAGTTTAATGATTTGACCAAATAAGGGACTATCCGACTTTTTTCCTGCTTTTTTTATGGCTGACTGTATCGCTTTCTTTTGTAATT
>JBDNGV010000194.1:0-1349 GCA_041689125.1 Daejeonella sp. | reverse complement strand
GTATGATATTTATGATCAATATACAGGTGCTGCGAGTCTGCCCGGGGCTTAATAAAATTAAGTTGAGGTTTATCGGTCTGCTGTATATAGTTAATTATCTGAAGCTCATGTAATTTACTAAGTATTTTTACGGTTTCTGTTCTGCCAATACCAACCCGTTTTGCGAGATCGCTTTCTTTAATACTAACTAACTGTTCAAAAATACCACCGTATGATCTTAATAAAACTTTAATGAAATGATCGTATGCCGGTTGTCCAACCTGAAAACGATAAAGATCTTCATTACCATAAAGAACCTGAACTCGGGAGGGTAAAAAGACAGTTTCACTTAATGAAATATATTCATCACGTTCAAGAAATTTAAATGAATGTATTGTTCTAACCGGATCAAGTTTAAACCTACTGCAAAAATCTGCCAAATCAAATTCTAGTGAAAGACCTTCACCTGCCCCATAAGCAAGCTGATAATAATTTCCAAGATGATGATAGATCTGTTTGATCTCTTCAATTAATGGGTATTTTTGATCCAGTCTTTTTGTGATGAGAGCCTTATCTGCATCATTATATAATAAAACAGCATAAGATCTTTTCTCATCCCGACCTCCTCTGCCCGCCTCTTGGTAATAAGCTTCGAGACTCTCGGGTAGATCAAGATGAATTACAAAACGAACATCCGCTTTGTCAATACCCATACCAAATGCATTTGTTGCCACCATTACTCTGATCTCCGAATTTTTCCATGCAGTTTGTTTTTTCATCCTTAAGGGAGTATCTAGTCCGGCATGGTAAAAATCGCTTGAGATGCCTTCCAGATTTAGCTGTCTGGCAACTTCCTGTGTTTCACGTCTGTTTCTGACATAAACAATTCCTGATCCTTTTACATTCTTTGCAATAGAGAGGAGCTTTCTGAGTTTGTTTTCCTCATTATAAACCAGATAACTAAGATTTAATCGTTCAAAAGATTTCCTAAATACTTGTGCATTTTTAAAATTAAGCTTTACTTGTATATCTGCAGCAACAAGTTCTGTAGCAGAAGCTGTAAGTGCAAGTACCGGAATTCCCGGATGAAGTTCCCGTAATTCAGTTAAATGAAGATAAGGTGGTCTAAAATCATAACCCCATTGCGATATACAATGTGCTTCATCTATTGCGATCAGGTTGACTTTCATATGTCTGATACGCTCCCTGACCAGGTTGGATAAAAGTCTTTCAGGTGAAAGATAGAGAAATTTGATATCCCCATAAATACAATTATCCAATGCAATATCCACTTCTCTTTTTCCCATTCCAGATATAATTGCAATAGCCTTTATTCCCTTGTCTTTGAGATTCTCGACCTGATCTTTCAT
>JBDNGV010000193.1:0-1983 GCA_041689125.1 Daejeonella sp. | reverse complement strand
GGTGCCATTATGTTTCGCTTATCCCATAAGATTCTAAAGAAAAGCTTTAAATTAATTTCTCTGGAAGCACAGGTTAGAGCATTCATTGCATTGCGCTATGTGGGTTGTTTTTCTATCAATAAAAAATCCAGAAGTATGATCTAAAAACGATGGAGAATGCTTACAACAAATTTTATAAAAACTGTAAAATAAAACAACAACAATTACATCATCCTCCCGCAGCTGTTGTTGACTCTCTTTAGTAAAGACCTAGTGAAATTTGATAAAAGGGAAGATACTTTGTTGAATATTGGTAAATTGAATGATGATTAAATCACCTAGAATTTGGCTGATTACCGGTGTTTCCGGGGGATTGGGAAGAGCACTTGCGAAAGAAGCAGCATTGCAAGGAGATATAATTTTTGGCACTCTCAGAAAACCTGAACAGATTAGCGCATTCAATGAGCTTATACCCGGTAACACCTTCGGACTTGAACTAGATGTAAATAACACCGGGCAAATAAAATCAGTGATTGAGCAAATCGTGGCTAAGTCTGGCCGAATAGATGTTCTTGTGAATAATGCGGGCTACGGCTTAATGGGAGCTATAGAAGAGTTGAGTATGGAAGAGGCTAGACAGCAAATGGAAACGAATTTCTTTGCAGTAATAGCGATGACTCAGGCAGTATTACCAATATTCAGAAAACAAAGATCCGGTCATATTCTTCAGATTTCCTCCATGTCGGGCTTACGAGCCAATTCAGGCACTGGTTTATACAATGCCAGTAAATTTGCCCTTGAAGGGATGAGTGAAGCATTAGCTTTGGAAATTCAACCCCTCAATATTCTGTTAACCTTGGTGGAACCCGGACCATTCCGTACCGACTGGGCAGGTGCTTCTTCTGTCAGTTCGAAAAATAAAATTGCCGATTATGAGGTAAGCTCGGGGGCAAGACTCCGATTGCTTCAAAGTACCAGCGGAAAACAACCGGGAGATCCGGCAAAAGCAGCAAAAGCAATACTTCTTGCTGTAAATTCAAAACATCCTCCACTTCGCCTCATATTAGGTAAAATAGCCCTTGATGCAATCCGAGATAAATTCAGAACTGTGGAAGAAGAATTCGCTAAATGGGAGGCTGTCAGTCTGGATACCTCATTTGAAGATTGATTTAAAAATCCTCAAATCGCTCCCAAAAGCCATCTTTGGGCAATTGGGCAAAGATATTAACTGGCTCCTGCTTTACAGGATGCATAAACTGAAGTCTTCTGGCATGCAGGCAAATACTTTTTTTGAGGCTTCCACGAGGATAACCATATTTATTATCTCCAACAATCGGGCAATTCATTGTTGATAGCTGTACACGAATCTGATGGGGACGACCTGTTATGGGATCAACCTCAATCAGGTAATAACCGCCAAGCTCTCCGATTAATTTGTAATGAAGTTCTGCCCGCTGACTACTGGGCACTTCCTTGTCATAGGCTTTAGTTACGTTTTTCTGGGGATTTTTCACTAGCCAGTGTATTAGCGTGCCCTCTTCAAGAGCTGGACGGTTTCTTACAACAGCCCAATAGGTTTTGTGCATGTCCCTGCTCTTGAACATTTTATTGATCCGATCAAGGGCTTTACTGGTTTTAGCAAATAGAATTACCCCACTCACCGGCCGGTCGAGGCGATGCACTACTCCTAGAAATGCTCCATTTGGTTTATTGTATTTCTGAGCAATATATCGCTTTACCTTTTCATCAAGAGATTCATCACCGGTATCATCAACTTGAACAATATCACCTGCACGTTTATTAACGGCGATAAGATGATTATCTTCAAATAGAATATCTTGATCAGTAAGATCTGCAGCAAGTACAGGAAATTTAGCCTTTTTATATTCAGGAGCCGCCATGAGGGGAATTAATTAATATTGCTCCTTTTCATCCGGGAAGTCGCCCCTTTTCACATCAGATACATAAGATTGCACTGCAGTATTGATCTGATCGAACAGGTTG
>JBDNGV010000192.1:0-8665 GCA_041689125.1 Daejeonella sp. | reverse complement strand
TGCAAAAAGGGAAGTTTATCTTGATGGTCAGGCTTATTTCGATATCAAGCATAATTCTTTAAAACAGTTTATTATTCACACCGGTAAGCTAAAAACAATAGTCCTAGGCACCGCATTTGAGATTAAGGCATGGTCTGAGAATTCTAGTATCAGGGTTACAGTAAGTCGTGGCAAGGTTAGGATTGAAGATCAAAATAAGAGAACGATTGGAATTATCACGCCCAATCAGCAGATTACCTATGATAAAACCAGTAAAAATATTATTCAAAAGTTGGTCAATGCTCCTGAATATCTAGAATGGAAAGAACAGGATCTGTTATTGAGCGATGTAACTGTTGCCGAGGCCGCAAAATTATTGGAAAGCAGATATAAAGTTGAAATAAGAATTGAAGATGATAGTATCAGATCCAAGCGATTTACCACTATTGTTAGGAAAGGTGAAACACTTGATCAAATTTTAAAAAGTATATCCGAATTTAATGACGCCGTTTATAAATATGATGTTGATAAAGCTGTAATTACTCTGGATTCAAAATAAGTAACAGTTTTGAAATACTATTTTATAATTATTGAAAATTAAGAACCAAGATTATGAATTTCGATCTAGCGCCATAAAAAAACCCTCTGAAATCCTGTATGAACAGGGTTTTCAGAGGGAATTGTTGTCCGACTGCTATCGCACAGCAATTTGTGTTTTAAATTCTGTCTTCTAAAAATAGAAGTCATATTGTTAAATTTAAACAGATGTAAATTATGAATATTTTTACAATTCTTGCTGAAAATCAGCAAAAACCACATCTTGCCTATCATTTAAGGCAAATTTTGAATAAATTACTAGTAATAATTATGCAGCTTAGATTAGCATTTTTTATTGTTTTAACTACTTCAATTCAGTTGTTCTCGGCTCCGCCTGTAAAGAGTCAGGCAATTGATAAAGTTGAAATAAAGCTTGAACTTAAAAACGAGTCTTTAGTTAAGGCCTTCCAAAAAATTGAAAAACAAAGTCAATTTCAATTTATGTATCGCTATGCCGATGTAAAGGATATTAATAAGCTGGAGTTGTCTGCAGAAAAGATGTCTATTGCTGATATCTTAAAAGAATTATTATCGAATACTTCTCTTGATTTTAAACAAGTGGACAACCGGATTATGATAATAAGTTCTGATAAAAAGATTTCTAATTCGGGTCTCTCTGTTATGGTTGAAAAGGGAGCTAATGAACTCGATATTGTTGTCCGCGGACAAGTAATAGATAATAAAGGAGAAACCCTACCAGGCGTAAGTGTCAAGGTTAAAGGCTCTGATGTTGGAGCTTCAACGGATTTAGATGGACGTTATTCATTGAATGTTCCTGATAATGCAATATTAGTTTTTACCTATATCGGTTACATTTCTAAGGAGGTGATTGTTAATAATCAGTCTACATTGAATGTTACCTTAGAGTCATCTTCAACCTCTTTAAGTGAGGTGGTAGTAACTGCTCTAGGTATAAAACGTGAGGCTAAATCCCTTACATATAGTTCACAAACTGTGAGTACAAAAGAACTCTCTGAAGCCCGTTCATTAAATGTGGTCAATTCGCTGCAAGGTAAAGTCGCCGGGATGTCAATTAGTACAGCTGGAACTGGTTTAGGTGGTGGAGCCAGAGTAATTCTTCGTGGTAACCGTTCTCTTACTGGAGATAGTCAGCCTTTATATGTAATTGATGGTGTGCCGGTAAGTGGAGGTCTGGATAATATGAGTCCGGATAACATTGAATCCATTAACGTTTTGAAAGGTCCAAGTGCCGCTGCATTATATGGTAGTGCAGCCCAAAACGGTGTAATCATTGTTGAAACTAAGAAAGGCGGACAAGATGGCGTTGTTAAGGTTAGCCTGAATAATACGTTTACAGTTGGACAGCCATTGCAATATCTTAAAGCCCAGAATGTTTTTGGACAAGGTGTTTCGGGAGTTTATAATAGAACCATTGAAGAAGCTTGGGGTCCTAGAATGGATGGTGCACCGGTTGCACATTGGTCAAATGATCCAAAGCTGGTAGGTACTACAATTCCTTTCAGCCCACAGCCCGACAACTTTAAAGATGTGTTCAGTAATTCTTTCAACATGTCAAATAACTTGCTTGCTACTGTCGGTAGTAAGAATTCACAAACTGCTTTCGCCTATACACGTGAAGATGCGAGCGGTGTTTTAAAAAGCAACAAGCTTGGTCGTCATGATCTGACATTGAGAATTACTAATCAGTTAACAAAATGGTTATCCCTTGATACAAAACTGAATTATATCCAGCAATCTCTTGATAATCCGAATTCTACAGGTGATGATGCTTTCTTTAATCCTTTCCGTAATATTTACAGGATGCCAAGAAATATCAGGGTTGCAGATCTTCAGCAGTTTGAATATACTGATGCTGCCGGAAAAAACAGACAGAATTTCTGGAATCCAGGTTCTACTTCCGGAAAAAATCCTTATTGGATTATGAACAGAATTCTAACACTTGAACAAAGGAAAAGAATTATTGGTTTAGCATCCTTAAATATAAACTTGACTAAGGATATTGATATGATTGTTCGTACTTCCTATGACGGTGGCAACTTTAGTCAAGAACGAAAAGTTTATAATGATACTTATGGATCAACCTATGACTTTGGTTTCTATGGAGTACAAAAAAGCAATAATGTTCAGTGGAACTCTGATGCAATAATTTCTTATAAAAAGCAATTAAATAAAGATTTTAATGTGAATGCATTGGTTGGTGGTACAATTCGTACACAAGGTGGAGAAGGATCAATGAACGCTAATACAACTCAGCAATTAATTGTTCCTAATTTCTTTGCTTTAGGTAATACACAGATACCGGCTGCAGGATTTAGGCCAAGTAACGAGACACAGACTCAGTCAGTTTTCTTCTCTGGTAACTTCGGATTTAAAAATGCTATTTATCTGGACGTAACAGGTCGTAATGACTGGAGTTCAACACTCCCTGTAGACAGTCGTTCATATTTCTATCCTTCTGTAGGTATATCTACTGTATTAACAGATTTAATTCCAACCTTACCTAAAGTTTTATCTTATGCAAAATTAAGAGCTTCATGGGCAATGGTTGGAAACAGTGCTCCTCCGCATTCATTGAGCCGTTTTGCAACATTGGGTGCTGGTGGTAACAATGGATTTGTGACTTTAGGCGGTACCATCCCAAATGCTGATTTGAAGCCTGAAAGAACTGAATCTGCAGAGATTGGTTTAGATGTGCGCTTTTTTGAAGGTCGTTTAGGCTTGGATTTAACAGCTTATAAATCAAATACTTACGATCAACTGTTTACAATTGCATTACCTATTGGATCAGGAGCTGCAGATTTCTTTACAAATGGTGGAGATGTTGAGAATAAAGGTATTGAAGCAATCATAAGAGGTACTCCTATACAGACTAGTAATTTTATATGGGATGCGACAGCTAATTTTGCTATAAATCGTAACTGGGTAAATAAAATTTCTGATAATCGCCCATATCTAATTGTTGGCGGAGATTCATATATGTCAGATTTTGTTGTACAACAAGGCTATGAATTTGGTGACAGGTATACCAGAGGATGGCGGCGTGATGATCAGGGTCGTGTAATAGTAGGCGCCAATGGTATGCCTTTGTTTACTCCAGGAAGAACAGTAAATGTCGCAAACTTCAATCCTGATTGGATAGGTGGTGTTTCAAATACCTTTTCTTACAAGAATTTTAGTGCAAGCTTTTTGATTGAACACAGACAAGGTGGAACATTTGTTTCAACAACTGATGGAGTACTTGATGGAGAAGGTATCACTGAAAGAACGCTTAACGGTAGAGAAGGCGGTTTAATATTCGGAGAAAATCTTTTCCCAAATGAAATAGCTGTTCTGGCAAATGGTTCTCCTAATAATATTGCACTAAACGCTCAAACTTTCTGGAGAGGGGTTGGAGGAAGGAATACACCAATTGGGGAAGCATTTTTAGAAGATGCGACTAATACTCGTTTGAGAGAGTTTACTTTAGGTTATAATCTTCCAAAATCAATGTTAAGAAAATTAGGCATTATTTCGAATGTGAAATTGTCGGTAGTTGGTCGTAACCTCTTTTTCTTCCAGAGATCCGGAAACTGGGATCCTGAGATTTTGACTAGTACAGCTCCTGCAGCAGAAGGATTACAGGCTTTTGTGCCGCCTACAGAAAGAAACTATGGTTTTAATTTGAAGATTGATTTTTAATAAGGTATTCATCTAATAACACTAAAAAATTATATCATGATGTTAAATAGATTTAATTTCTACAAAAAAATAAGTGTTGCAATGATTGCAGTATTTATGGCAGGTTTTGTCGCCTGTACCGACAACTTTGATGAAATAAACAGACCAAAAGGACGACTTACATTAGATAATGTAGACAACAATATGCTTGGTTATGCCTTCGCTCAATCCCAGTATCGGGGTATGACGTCTTGGTATCAGGGGAATAACCTGTTCGCAGGCGAATATTCTCAGTTCTATAGCATTATCCATGCAAACTTTCCTTCTGCGAATTTTGAAGAACCCGGTTCCTGGTCTAACTTGTTATTCTCTGGTTTTTATTCCAATACCAGTTTTGGTGCTGGTGCAAACCAACTAGATTTTACAGAAAAGTTTACTGCTAAAAATAGTATGGCGGTTGAAAATGCAATAGTCAAGATATGGAAAGTTCAATTATATCATCGTCAGACTGATTACTGGGGTCCAATGATATACTCTAAGTTTGGTAACGGAGAAACTAGTGTTCCATACGATTCTCAGAAAGATATTTATATGGATTTCTTTAAATTACTTGATGAAGCATCAACTGTTCTGGCTGCAAATAAATCTGCAAAACCTTTTGGAACAAATGATTTGGTTTATTCGGGCGATGTTCCCAAATATCTCAAGTTTCTGAATTCTTTACGCCTTAGATTAGCCTTAAGGATTTCCTATATTGATCCTGCGAGAGCTAAATTAGAAGCTGAGAAATCAATTAGCGGACCCGAAGGAGTGATACTTAACAATGTGGATAATGCGATGTTGAAATCAACCTTGAATAACCTCAATAAGCTGAGTACAATTACTTACATCTCTGAATTTGTGATGAGTGCAACTATGGCAAGTATTATGAACGGATATGAGGACCCTCGGATTCCTGTTTATACTCAACCTTGTTGCGGACGTTTGCAGCAAATTAAAACAGGAGGTTTGGTAGGATTCAGAAATGGAGTGCCAGTTGCACAAAGAGGAACTAACCTAGATACCAGATATTCTTATGCAGGTATGAGATGGTTGCCAATTGCAAATGGTGGTACAAACGAACCCGATGCACTTATTGAAGCAGCCGAAGTATTCTTCTTACGTGCTGAAGGTGCTTTAAGAGGGTGGAATATGGGTGGAACAGCAGAGCAATTGTATAATTCAGGAATTCGTGCATCTCTACAATTCAGAGCCGGATCAAGCGATGTAGTAATTAACGATTATATCAATAGCACTAAAAGACCCATCGCTCCTAAATTAAGTAATGGTTCTGCTGATGCCTATAATAGTCCTGCAGTAACGGATATTCCAGTAAAATTTGAAACAGCTGGCACTTTTGAAAGACAGCAAGAGCAGATCATTACTCAAAAATGGTTGGCCTTGTTCCCAATCAATGATGTCGAGGCATGGGCAGAACGTCGCAGAACCGGTTATCCTAGAGGTTATGCTATTTTAGAATCAAAGAATCCTAGAGTAGCTAAGAATGCACTAATGAGGAGGTTAAGATATCCGCCATTAGCATACTCTACTAACAATGCAGCCACCACTGCTGCAGCAACATTATTGGGTGGGCCTGATGAAAATGATACCAGATTGTGGTGGGATGCTAAACCATTGGCAAGTTATCCTGTCCCAACAAACTAATTTCCCAATGGCAGATATTGATTAGGTTCAATATCTGCCATTTTTTATTTTTTATTTTCCGTATTTAACTAATAGCGATCAGTATTGCCAACAATTTGATTACGAACCTCATCTTTATCATTATTTAGTTCGCTCTTAAAGTGCAATTAAAATTTTCCTAAAACTGCTTAATGTTCTTCAGGTATTCTAAAATCCTAAATGAATCAAATCTGTATAAAACATAATCAAATTTATCTTATGAGAAATGCATTATCACTTCTTCTATTTACGATTTGTTCTACTGTTTTTTCAGTATCGGCTCAGCTTGCTGATGAAAGTAAAACACAATACAAGGCACTTACATCTGTGCAGCATAATGATCCGAAAAATAATTCAAAGTTCAGGTTTAATGAGACTAAACTTGATGCTGCCGGAATTGAGAATGAGGCACAATTAATTAGGCTACAGTTTGACAATACTAAAGGAATAATCAGACTACAAGATACAGAACTCATTGAGGATGACGCCCCTGCAGCCGGAGTTCCTGAAGGATATGGAGGATACTCCAATGGCCCGGTAGAATGGGTAGAAGACCTTAATAAAGGAATTGTTATTAAGAAAATATTTGAGGTTAAAAACCCTTCAGCAGTAAGTGCAAGAGTTGTTTTCAAAGGAATGGAAGTAAAAGACAATAAGGAAACACTTTATCTGTCTTTGAATGGTGAAAAGTTTGAAAGACTTGCCTCCCAATTTGCCTTTCCTCAAGCAAGACAATATATAGACCTCTATTGGGATCAGTGGTATCACATAGACATTCCAATTGAAAAACTTCGTAAAGGGAAGAATGAATTACTCCTATGGACCAAAAGTGATTCTACCTCATGGCGAATCTTGATAGCTCATGAGAAGGAGTTTAAACGGGGCTCTCTCACCCGAACCAGTCCGAACCGTTCTATGAAAAGTAGTAATGGTGGCGGAATCTGGAGCGATACCCGCCTAGGAGCAAAAGATTTAATTGATGGAGAGTATGCTATAAGACTTAGCCTTGATCACTTCCTGCCTGCCGGACAGTATTTCTCACCTTTAATCGATCTTGTTGATGGGGATCTTCCCATTAAGCATAGCTCAGACAATTTGAAAGCTTCTATCTGGACTGACATTGAACTACCTGCACAAACTAGTGCAAAGGCATTTGTTCGATTTGGTGAGAGCCCAATTATTGGAGATCAATCATGGACTGCCTGGCAGCCTCTTGAAAGGGGACATGAATATCCTCTGGCCAAAAAACGTTATTTACAATGGCGGGCAGAACTTACAACAGCAGACCCTTTGAACACTCCGCAAATTAGAGGAATCCGGATTAATGCTTCATGGGAAGATCATTCGCTGAACAATAATACAGGGATGCAAACCAAGGTTATCAATAATGGTGAAATTATTCCTTCTTCCTATCCATTTGCCTATGAGAACTTAAACCATCTGGAATTAAAAAAGTTTAGAGAAGATCATAAACTGGATGAGGTTGTAAAGGGAGCAAAATCAGAATTTGAAGTCATGATGCTTTTATTGAATTGGGCTTATCGGGTTCCAATTACTCAAACCGATTATTCATGGAACTGGAATGACGTAACTGTTACACCTGTAATTTCTGAAGGAACCGGATTGCCACAATTAAATGGGCCTTTTAAGGATCGCAGAATGTCGGGAATGTGTCTTTATCCAACTCAGGCATTGATTGGAGCATTTCTTTCGCTGGGATACCAGGCTCGTCATATAAATATTAATAGTGAAGGTATGAGTGGCCACGAGGTTACAGAAGTATGGTCGAACGAGCTTAATAAGTGGGTTTATGTGGATCCAACCATTGATACCTATTATTTTAATCAGGAAACCGGCATACCTTATAACTTGCTTGAGATTCATAATCTTCTCGCTGAACAATTGCCACGAACCGATGACTGGAAACGTCCTTTTGTGCCTGAAATGGGAAAAGAAGTAGTCTCTCGTATCAAGATTGGTATGCGCCAGGGGAATAACCCTTTTTCAATCCTCACCGCACCAAGCGACAATGGTGGTAGCTGGGCTTTAGAAACAATGGGTCACTTCCGGATTATACCTAGAAATGACTTTCTCACTAATCCACTGCCGACTCCGGTCGCGGAAGGAAATACCATGTGGGGCTGGGATGGATATTTAAACTGGTTTGATGATATTTTCCCTAAACGTGATGAATATCAGCAGTATACCAATCGTGCTAATGATTTTTACCAACCTCTTAATCAGACAAAGGTCTATCTTCTTGAAACTGAAAAATCAGGAGTACTTAAAGTAGTATTAGATAATTTTACCCCCGGTGGATTTGATAGTTTTCTTGTAGGCATCAATGAGGGTACCTGGTATACGCAAAATCAATCGACTTTGAACTGGGAACTACAAAGCGGACTAAATAACATTCGGGTACGTTCAAAAAATAGCAGAGGTATTTTAGGGCCGATAAGTAATATTCAAGTTACTTATAACCCTTAAATAACAATGATCATAGGAGGCAATAAGAGCTGTCTGATAGCCTTTAGCATCCCTTGGTTCAGTTTGATCTTTATTATTCAACTTTGTTCATCCGTTTAATGAATAAAGATTTTTACATTTTATTAAAACATAAATCATGAGAAAAGTTTTATCTCTTATTCTGGAAATTATATGTTTGTCTGCATATTCAGTATTTGCACAGATTTCTAATGAAAGTAAATTTCAATACAAGGCTCTTACT
>JBDNGV010000191.1:0-11761 GCA_041689125.1 Daejeonella sp. | reverse complement strand
GATGTTTTTTATTAGCTGAAACAGGGTTCAAACCATTCAAGTAATAAATTCATTCTTAGCAAATCCTTCAGATATTATGACCAAATACATTTTTGTTACGGGCGGCGTTACATCGTCGTTAGGAAAAGGTATTATTTCCGCTTCTCTGGCTAAACTTCTTCAATCAAGAGGTTACCGGGTAACTATCCAAAAGTTCGATCCTTATATTAACATTGACCCTGGAACTTTAAATCCTTATGAACATGGCGAATGTTATGTCACTGAAGATGGCGCTGAGACAGACCTTGATCTGGGACATTATGAACGATTTTTGAATGTCCCAACCTCAAAGGCTAATAATATTACAACCGGAAGGATTTATCAGAATGTAATCAATAAGGAACGTGAGGGAGCTTATCTGGGCAAAACAGTACAGGTAGTCCCGCATATCACCGATGAGATCAAGCGCAATATGAAAATATTGGGTGAAACAGGAGATTTTGATATAATCATCACAGAATTGGGTGGAACTGTTGGGGATATCGAATCACTTCCCTTTATTGAGGCGGTTCGCCAACTGCGCTGGGAGCTTGGTTCGGGAAATTCATTGGTTATTCACCTCACGCTTGTTCCATACTTGGCTGCTGCTGGAGAATTAAAATCAAAACCTACTCAGCATTCTGTTAAAATGTTACTTGAATATGGAATTCAGCCTGATATTCTGGTTTGCCGTACCGAGCACCATATCCCTCAGGAATTACGTAAAAAAATCGCACTTTTCTGTAATGTGAATATCAATGCGGTAATTGAGTCAATTGATGCAACAACTATCTATGATGTTCCACTATTGATGCTGAAAGAACAGCTTGACAAGACCGTACTTAGTAAGTTAAAACTCGCTAATAAAAATGAACCCGATCTTGAAAACTGGAAAGATTTTCTTGGTCGCCTTAAAAATCCAACAGCGGAAATCAACATCGGATTAGTAGGTAAATATGTGGAACTTCCTGATGCATACAAATCGATCACCGAGTCATTTATTCATGCAGGTGCTAAAAATGAATGTAAAGTCAGAGTCAAATCCATTCATTCCGAAAATATCAGCCCTGAAAATGTTGCTGAAAAATTAAAGGGGCTTGATGGAGTTCTGGTTGCACCAGGTTTTGGAAGCCGTGGGATTGATGGAAAAATAGAGGCCATAAAATATGTCAGGGAGCATAAAATTCCTTTCTTTGGGATTTGCCTAGGCATGCAGTGTGCTGTAATTGAATTTGCCCGCAATGTTTTGGGACTTAAGGATGCGCATAGTATTGAAATGAACGAGGATACCAAGGATCCGGTAATCTCGATGATGGAAGAACAGAAAAAGATTAAAAATAAGGGCGGCACAATGCGGCTAGGATCCTATAATTGTGATGTAAAAAAGGGAAGTAAAGCAGCGGCAATTTATGGAAAAACCAGGATCACCGAACGTCATCGTCATCGATATGAGTTTAATAATTCTTATTTACCACAATTTGAAAAGGCTGGAATGATTGCATCCGGAATTAATCCTGAGAATAATCTGGTTGAAATAGTTGAGTTAAAAGATCATCCTTTTTTTATTGGTGGCCAATTCCACCCTGAATTAAAATCAACAGTTGATAATCCTCATCCACTTTTTGTTAACTTTGTCGCCGCTGCTTTAAGCTATTCGAAAAAGAAGTAAGCATTCTAGCAATAAAGACTGAAAACATAATGGATAGAAATACTTTCACAGGCCTATTTTTGATATTAATCATATTAGTTGGGTCTACTTATTTGATGCAACCCTCTAGTGAAGATATCAAAAGAGAAAAAACCAAACAAACTCAGGATTCATTAGCGAGACTTACAAAAAACAAATCGGCATTACCAGTTACAATGCCCGATACGGCCAAAGCTGTTAAAGCAGTGGCAATTGATTCAACCCTGATAAAAACTGGGCCATTTGGATCGGCACAATCTGGAAGTAATGAGCCAGTAATTCTTGAAAACGAATTCCTAAAGGTTAAGATCAGTCCGAGAGGCGGTAGAATTGCCTCAGTGCAGTTAAAGAACTTCAAAACCTATACTCAGGAGCCTTTGATCATGTTCGAAGGGGAAGGAAACAAATTCGGTTTAATGTTTGGCTCTGCAGGCCAAAATATTAACACAAATGAGCTATATTTTGTTCCTTCAAGCAAAACATTAAGTGTTACAAAATCTGATTCGTCTTCTTTGACGATGCGATTAACTCATTCCGCAGGAAAATACATTGATTATATCTATACCCTGAAAGGTGAAAGTTATAATGTTGGGCTGAACATAGCCACAACAGGAATGCAGGATGTGGTAGCTCCTACCCAGCAACATATTACACTGAGCTGGGAATCCGTCCTAAAACAAAAGGAAAAGGATCTGCCTAGTGAACAAAAATATTCAAGCGCCTATTATAAACAGGGTGATGAAAGTGTTGACTATTTAAGCCTTTCAGAATCCGAAAGTAAAGAGTTAAAGGAAGGCAAAATCAAATGGTTATCGTTCAAGCAACATTTTTTCTCCAATGTACTAATAGCTAAAAATAGTTTTGATAGTGGAGAATTAGCGGTTAACACAAGCCCTGATGCAGGTATTGTAAAGAGTTTTGCAGCCAAAATGCAAATCCCATTTCAGAGAATGGAAAGCACTTCCTTTCCTATGAAATTCTATTTCGGCCCCAATCAGTTAAATATCTTGGAAAAACAGGGCTTTGATATTGAAAAGCAAATAGATTTGGGATATTGGCCATTGAAGTACATTAATAGATGGGTTGTATTACCTGTTTTTAACTTCCTAGAAGGATTTGGATGGGGTTACGGACTCATCATTCTGGTATTGACCATTATTCTTAAAATGGTTCTGTTACCGCTTACCTATAAGTCGTATCTATCTATGGCGAAGATGCGTATTCTGAAGCCTGAGATGGACGAAATCAAAGGTAAAGTTGGCGAGGATAACGCTACTCTCTTACAACAAGAATATTTAAAGTTATACAAAAAAGCGGGTGTAAATCCACTTGGAGGCTGTTTACCTATGCTTTTACAGCTTCCAATTATTATGGCTTTCTTCTTCTTTTTCCCGAACTTATTTGAATTACGTCAGCAAAACTTCCTTTGGATGGAAGATCTTTCTACTTATGATGCATTCTTTAAATTGGGGTTTACAGTACCTTTCCTTGGAAACCATATCAGTTTGATGTGTATTTTAATGACTATTTCAACATTGATCTACACCTATTTCAACAACCAGGTATCTGGTGCAACAGGTCAGATGAAATACATTGGTTATATCACTCCAATCATTTTCTTTGGGGTACTTAACAGTTTCCCTGCAGGTTTGAACTATTATTATTTCCTTGCTAACCTGATGACATTTGCCCAACAGTATATTATCAGAATGTTTGTTGACGACACTAAAATCCATGCTCAAATACAGGAAAATAAAAAGAAACCTGCCTCAGAGAAGAAAACTTCCGGATTTCAAAAAAGAATGGAAGATTATATGAGGCAACAGCAGACTGCAAAGACCAAGAGCACTGCTGATGATAAAGGATCCAAAAAGAAATTAAAATAATAACGAGATTAACGCTGACAAGGTTTCAAACCCTGTCAGCGTTTTATTTTACTCTAATTGCTGTAACCTTGGTATAATTTTTCTCCATAGTTTGAAACGAGAGTTCAGTAGCTGTAAGTTTACTTATCAAAAATGGAAACTCTCTTATTCTCCCTCCTCCTAAAGATTCAGTATACCTAATCATTTTACCATCTATCTTATATTTTCCCTTTGACAGTTGTTTACCTCCCCATTCAATGATAAGATCGTTAGTTTCGGTAAATATTATTGCCGGAGAAGTTTGCTTAATCTCTTCATCGCTCGTAATTTCTTCCGGATCTGCATTCACTACCTTCACATAGTTCCATCTTCCATATAAATCCTTCTGCTTAATTGAACCGGAACATGAAGAGAAAAAGATCAATAAACAGGAAATAATTATATTATTTTTCATTTTGAGAATGGGAAATAGAAACTGTTGAATGGACAGTAAATAATCTTAAAATTTTTTATTGTTGAACTCAATATTATTAGAAGCTGAATTGAAAACTATTCCGACAAACTTTGCAGAACGAAATCCCTGATAATAATGTGGATCTTTTTTTTGATATCAGCCTTAGCAAAACCCAATTCTAGCAGATTATTGACAATTTATGGGGCAACAGTTACATCAAAATGGATTTCAAATGCACCTTCCAAATCTAATCCAAGTACCAAATATAAATACCTATCATGTCAGCAAGCAATTAGTCATTTCACTTATATACAAGATTTTATTAAAGCAGATTAATCTTCTAGATTCATGAAATATTCAGTAAATGTGATAAAATCATCAAACTTAAAATCAAAATCATCGGTAGTTCCAAAACCATAAGTAAGCAACACAAAAGGAAGTCCGGCCTTTCTGGTCTCTAATCCATCACCCAATGTATCTCCAATATATACCGGCGATTTCAGACCATGTTTATCAACTAGAAGCTTAATATTGTAATGTTTAGGCATAGAATTTACACCATGGGCCATCTCATCGGTTATATATTCTTCAAGATCTGCCCATTTCATGAATTCCACTATAAGATTTGCAGGGCAATTACTCACTATAAACAACTTATATTTCTTGGATAATCTGACCAGCCCATCACGAACACCATTATAAAGTACACCTCCCTTTTGAGGCATCAGCCTCAATCTACATTCATTAATGGTCCTATAGATATCTTCCTGCCTTTCCTTATCTTCATCTGGAAACATATGATTAAGCACTTTAGTCCTTTCCCAGCCCATTACATAATGCAAATCATCTTTAGTAAATGTTCTGTTAAGATTCTCAAGTTTCGCCCCTTCATTCCAGGATTCAAGGTAGGTATCCAAAGCATCCCATAAAGTACCGTCCAAATCAAATATTAGGCTATCCGGTTTTAGCATATTTATAAATTGTTAAAGTAAAATCCTATATAAAAAATGCGCTATGTTTCCAAGGCGCAATATTTAAATAATTAGCAAGAAAAGCTTATCTTAGATTACTACAGTTTGAATGCCTGTCTGGCAAGTAGTTTCCATTGACCATTTTCTTTACGCCATACTAACAAATTTCCTAGGCGAATATCTGTTGGAACTCCATTATTTGTAGCTTTTCCAATAAAAATATGTCTTACTAAAGCATTTTTCCCACTAACATGGATTGTCTGATCTGAAGTGCTGATTGAAGTAAACTTAAATGGTCCGTTAAATAAAAAGTCTATGAATTGATCCTTATTCTCAACCTTCCCACCGGAATGACCGTAAGACAAGGCATCTGAAACCATAATATCCAGCATTTTACGTTCAGGATTTACTACGTTATTGTGAAGTGTAAGGACAGCAGTTGCAACAGCTTGTTCAGACTTTGATTGTGCATTTATGTTTGTTAAAACAAACATGATTAGAGCAATAAATAACCCAAATTTTTTCATAGTCATACTTAATTTAATGTGATTTAACCCCTCCTTCTACTTCTGGCTCAATATAGCCTGCAGGAGGTCTTTTGTGCCAGTAAGATGCGAGAATTGAACCGGTAATATTCATCAACGGCCCAAAAACAGCAGGAGCCAAACCCATTGTAGCAATTTTACCCAAGCTATTTGCAATACCTGAAGCCAATCCTCCATTCTGCATACCTACTTCCAATGCCACTGTACGTGCGTCGCGCTCAGGCATTTTAAATATTTTAGCAAAACTATATCCCAAGGAATAACCAAACATGTTGTGAATAAGAACAACCAAAATAAGTGCAGAACCGATTTCTAAAAGACTATCTCGCCCGGCAGCAGTAATAACCACAATGATAAGTGCTATACCTGCCATTGAAACAATCGGCATTGCATTATCAAGCCACTTTATCTTACCTGAAAGTAACTTATTGAAAATCAAACCCGCTCCAATCGGAATAATAATCATTTTTGCAATATCCCACATCATTCCCAGCATATCTATTTCAATAAATTGGCCTGCAAGTAACTTCATTAAAAGTGGTGTCAAAACCGGGGCAATAAGTGTCGCAATAGATGTGATAGTCAGTGATAAGGCAAGATTAGCTTTGGCAAGATAACACATCACATTTGATGCTAATCCACTAGGTGAACAACCAATCAATACAATTCCGGCAGCAACTTCAGGAGCAAAATTGGTAGAAGTTGCGAGGATATATCCCATAGTTGGCATAATCATAAATTGCGCTACAATACCAATTAAAACACCCTTAGGTTGCTTAAATACTGCCATAAAATCCTTAGCACTCATTGATGTACCCATACCAAACATAATTATCTGGATGAGCGGTGTAATTAATCCTGTAAGCTTAAAATCACCAACTGTTTTAAAATACTGTGGATAATACAAGGCCATAGTTACCGCAGCGAAGATCATGATTGTATAAGAAAACCCTTTCAGGCTATCATATCCTTTAAAACCTACGGCGAGTAATAAAAAGAAGGTAATCAGGATCGGACCTGCAGCAGCTATATTACCCGAAAATGCCATCCCTAAGGAGACCAGCAATAATAAAGCAGCAACACCCAGCGCCGCAGAATAAATGTTTAGTTGTCTCAACGTGTATAGTTTTAGTTATTTTTAAAAGTTAATGATTACCAAGTTCTCTTGCTCATAATCACATCAAGCTCAGCTCTAGTCATTTTACCTTCTTCAGGATGTTTTTCCATCCATTTAATAAAATCTGTTTTCATCTCATCACTCCACGCATTATCAAGCTGTCCGCCTGAGTATTTACCAGATTTTATTACCTCAAATGCAAATTTATCTCTTCTAACTACAAATTCAGCTGTTGACACCACTTGCTCTGCTAAGTGTGCCGGAACGAATAGTACTCCAATTTTACCAGCTATCACTAAATCTCCGGGCATTACAATTGCATGTCCGATACGTATTGGTGTATTTAATCCCATTAAAAGCATTTCTTCCATAAAACTAGGATGAAAATCCTTTACAAAAGCATTAAAGCCTTTTATCTCTTCTAGTCCCGGTATATCTCTTGCCGCACCATTTAAGATTACTCCATTTCCAGATTTAGCAAAAATTGAGGTTCCAAGAGTACTGCCAATAAGCGTCCCTCCATTAATTTTTCCAAAAGCATCAGCAACATACACATCTCCCTTGGTTAAAACAGCAATTGGCCATGTATTGGTATTACCAACACGACCTTGTTTCACACCCCTGTCCTTAATGTTTTTTTCTAAGTCGGGGCGATTAGGCATATACATGGCAGTTACAACCCTGCCGGTCATGGTTTCATCGTTCAGGGTTTTCCATTCACTTTCAAACTGATTGACATACCCTGATACTTTCAATACCTGCCACGCATCATCCAATCCTATATTTTTTGCCCGTTTAAGCAAATCATCAGATATTTTGGGACGTCCATCCGGAAAACGTTCACCTTTCCATTCTGATGTAAGAAATGTTAACTCCTCCTTAGAAATAGTTTGAGCAAACAAGTTACCCTGAAAAGAAGCACAAGCAAAAACTGCTAATAACAACCATTTAACTCTCATAGTTTTAATTTAATAGTATAAATAAACAAAAATTATTTAAATAATAACCAAATATTCCCTTTTCTTTGATCTGGCTTAATTGGCTTTCTGATTATCCACCCTTTTTACCTGATTGGCGTAGTTTGGGAAGGCCAGAAGGTAAAGTAATCTTCCATATACTACCCACCTTGGCATCATATTCAATGATGTACAATGAATTTCCAACCATTATTGCATCAGTCGGATTATTAAATGAATCCACAATCCGAGTCGTTTTTACAAAATAATTGTCACTTGCTTTATCGTATGACATATCAAGATGCAGCAGGTCTCTGCCCTGATCTGTAAATGGTTTCATTAAACTAGATTTAGTTCCTATGGTGTTTCTTAAAACAAAACCATCACCTTTAAACTCATCAAAAAGTACTTTTTTGGTGTCAAAAACGAGACCTAATGGAGAGCTATGCGCGGTGAATGTACTGATAGTTACTCCGGTGTTGTCTGCATCAAGAATTTTACCGGAATGTCCCCGGTATTCATTGGCATCTGGTCCAAGGTTTTGAACACCCGGGCTGAATTTTAAACCTTCCGGTATTTTTGGAAAATCCAGATCATTTCGAAAATATTTCATCAACATCCCATGTGAAGAAGCGTTTAGAAATGGGTCATTTTTGGGATTGGGCATAAATTCCGGATATTGTTGCGGGTTTTCAATACCTCCCATGATCCAGGGAAATCCATAATGACGACCTTGTCTTAGCCAAAACATATCTTCAGAATGATCATAGTCGGAAGAATTAACAACCGCAAATAAATTATTTTCAGGATCAAAGGCCATATCAAAGGCATTTCGAATGCCTTCAGCATACAAATAAGAATCTGCTTTTAATTTATTTACATCGTTGGGTAATACTAGATTTTCTGTTTTAATCGGAATTCTAAATATTTTTGTAGTTAATGCATTGTCACGGGCATTAGGATAAACTCCTTTATCATCCTGAATTTCACCATGCCCGGTTCTGGAACCGGAAGTAATAAAAATAAATTGTTTATCAGGACTCACTACCAATGCATTCCAACCATGATCCCAGGTTGTTGCATTCAATCCGTAAGCTTCGGTATTGAATACAACAGTCATTTTGGGAATACTGTTGGGTAGAATTGGAAAACGTACTAGTCTACCTCTTGTACCTCTGTTTTTATTTTCGATAGTATTTCCACATAAAAACAATTCAGAACCAGCAAAGGCAGCACCTTGTAGTTTATTTATTCCATGATCATCAACTGTTAGAATTTTTTCTGAAATGAGAGAACCATTCTTTTTAGTAATGTGAAAAACACCTCCCTCAAAAGTGGTATAATAGAAATCACCGGAAACAGGATGAATCAATAATCGAACAGCATTGGGTTCTATATCGATGAACTTTTCAATTAAAATATCTGGTCTCAAAGCTACGGGAGTAGACTGGCTTACCTTTGTTATCCTAGAGGCAGGCGTTTTAGTCTCAGTCGATTTTGAATCATTCTGAGCATTTGAATTCAAAGGAGTAATTATACTAATAAGTACACCAACTAAAAATAAAGTTTGTTTGATTTGCATAATTTTAATTATTCAGATTTTCCCAATTCGCGAAGAAATACAATTAGTTGCCAGCGCTGTTCTTCAGTTAAAGCTTCTTTAAAGGGAGGCATATTCCCCTTCCCGTTAGTTAATTTCCAAAATAAAGCACCATCCCTTTGCTTAATTACTCTCTGATCATGAAAATTAGACGGTCTGATTCCCATAGACCCACCGGCAGGTCCATCACCATAACCAGTATCCCCATGACAAGAAAAACAGTACATATTATACAATTCCTCACCCTTTGAAATAGACTCTTGAGACACTAGAACAGGATTTTTAATTGAATCTGCTGATGTTGGTGCCAGCCAAGCTACCTGCTTAATAGTATCCTTCAAAGACCTAAAATCGGTTTTTTTATGTTGAACAGAACGGTAATTACTTGATGTCGACAAAATAAAAATACTGACTCCAGACAGCAATATAATAGCATAAAAATTAAATTTTTTCATTCAAATAAAATTTTAAAACATTCAGGAATCTATTTCCTGAAATATGATATATGATTCTTGAAATCCCAAACCTTTGGGTATTGATTTAGATTTAAAAATCTAAATTTTGTTCATAAAAAGGCTTTCAATAACAATACTACAGCCAATATAAATCAGAAAATCTATATTGGCTGTACTAATTTTGAATCAAACAATTGCAGGATTAATCCTGCAAATTTGATTGAAACATTAAATATATGCGATCGCATCCATTTCAACGATTGAGTCGCCGGGTACTCCACCCTTTGCAACGGCAATAGTTGTACGAACCGGAGGTTTACTTCCAAAACGACCTTTATACACCTCATTCAAGCCCTTGTAATCGGCGATATCATTAAGATATACCGTTACCTTTATTACTTTTTCCATTGAAGAACCGGCTTTGATCAACTCTTTTTCAAGCTCTTTAAGTACAATGTCAGTATGTGACTTAATTTCGAAAGGTGCAGTATGAGCACCTTTTCCGGCAATGTAAACTAATCCATTATGAATAACGTGTCCCGAAAACATTGGAACATTTTGTTCAGAAGTTACACTCCCCACTACTTTATCAGACGATGATTCAATTCCTTTAGCGTTAGCCACTACTCCTAATCCTGTTACTCCTACTACGGAAGCAAATAATTTCTTTAATACTGATCTTCTTTCTGTTTTCATCTATTTAAGTTATTGTTTTTAAATGGTGATGAAGCTATTATGATTTAATAATCATTCCCCTGCGGGTTTTGGCAAAATCATAATCGTTTCATTTATTTTTTATTTGAATAGATATTTATTTCTTTTTCGACATTAACCATTCGCGGCCGGGTTTATCAACCCTGAAGCTTTCAACATTCCCCTTGTCCTGCAAGGTAATAAATGCAGTACGTCCGTCTTTTCCACCAAATGCAATATTGCTTGGAAGTTTTCCAGCCAGGACAATTTCAGTCAGTAACTTACCGGAAGGTGATAATTTGGCAATAGTCCCTTTTCCATGTCGGGTTACATATAAATTCCCATCTACATCGCAACGCATACCATCCATTCCGAAATCAGGAAATTCATGAAAAAGCCGTTTATTACTTACCTCCCCTTTTTCAGAGAGATTATAAACCCAAACCTTACGCTGGACTGATTCATTCACATATAATAACTTATTATCTGGACTCACTTCAATTCCATTAGCAGTACCCATACTATCTAATTTCGTAGATTTTCCATTGTTATCAATCCGCCAGATCCTGCCGGTACCGGCCGCCCAATTCGGATCACTTGCATAAAGTCTATCTTTATTATCTATTGCAATATCATTAGGTTGACTCATGTTAGAATTATGAGCAAATACTGAAATTTCCTTAGTTAACATGTTAACTTTCAGAATATTATGATTTGTATAATCTGCAATAAGCATATTGCCTTTGCTGTCAAAGCGAATTCCGTTGCCAATACTACCACTGGGTAATTCAACAAAGAGGCTGGCAGTACCATCAGGGCTTACCTGTCCAATTGTTCCCTGTTTAGCGAAATTAACGACATATAATATACCGGATCGGCTGACCGCCGGGCCTTCAATTCCTCTGGTAAAACCATTTAAAGCTGTAAACGCTGAAGCTTTAAACAAAGGATCTTGGGCATTGGTGAATAAAACTGTGCTGATCAACAAAAAAGTAAGGCTCAATGGTTTCATTGGCGAGATAGTTTCAAACTTAAGCATAAGGTTCTCAATTAATATTGGGTTAATAATATGAGTGAAATTCATAGGGTATCCCCTATGAAACGATTAAATTAATAATGCAATTTAAGCTTATCTTAACAGGTCTGCAATAACACAGAAAATTGTTACAGTGAAAGATTTTCTTGGGGCTTGCAGGAATAGGTTCTGAGAAAGACATATTCTCAGAACCTTTAAAAATTCACCACCTAAGGCTCAGAATATACTGAACCATAGCCTCAGCATCATTATCAGATAATGCAGGGTGTGGTGACATTGGTATAGCTCCCCAAACTCCACTTCCACCAGCTTTAATCTTTTTAACGAGGTAATCTATGTTCTCTTTCGTATTTGCATACTTATT
>JBDNGV010000190.1:0-2287 GCA_041689125.1 Daejeonella sp. | reverse complement strand
CTTCAAATTTCTTTTTTTCAAGAACATTTAGCAGACCATAGATTACTTCCTGTGATTTTTCAGTACTGAAAATGACAGTCCCTCCTGAGAAAACGTCACTCATCGCTTTAGAGACTAAAGTATAATTCAAATTAATGACTCCTCTATTTTTCAGATCATTAGCAATGCTGGCACCAAAGGCATAGCTCGCCGAATCCAATTGTGTCTTTAATAATGGAGTAACAGCAGGTTTGGTCTGTGCTGAACTATAAGTTGAAATAGTGATAGCTGCTAATATTAATAAGTAAGTTTTCATCTTAGTTTGATTTTCATTTAATGAATCCAATTGCTGGATTGAGTCGCTAATATAGACAGCATGAAGACAAATAAACAATATTCTATCTAATTTATTACTGGCGGGTGGTGAAAACACCAACCGCAGGAAAAACATTTTCTATAGTTTAATGTTTATTTTAATCATGTCGGATTCTTTCATCATAAAATACTAAATTGTAACAATGCAAGTTGACTATATCGCCCTTTCTATTCCCGTTTTTTTCATCCTGATAGCAGTTGAGCTTGGCTATGCTTTATATAAAAAGCTCGATTACTACCGGCTAAATGATTCTTTATCCAATTTAAGTCTGGGAATAGGCTCCCAATTGGTAGGGATATTTTTGAAAACTGTTACTTTTTACGGCTATTTATTTATCTACGAGCATTGGAGATTCTATACATTTCCCAATACCATATGGACCTGGTTATTTCTTTTTATTGGTGTGGATTTTTTTTATTACTGGTTCCATCGTAAAAGTCATCAGATAAACGCATTATGGGCGGCTCATATTGTTCATCACCAATCTGAAGAGTATAATTTAACAGTTGCTTTACGGCAGTCATGGTTTCAATCTGGTTTTGCATGGTTCTTTTACCTGCCTCTAGCCTTTACGGGTTTTGATCCGATTATGTTCCTTACGGTTAGTGCATTTAATACAATTTATCAGTTCTGGATACATACGCGGGCAATCGGGAGGATGGGTCCATTAGAATGGTTTTTAAATACACCTTCCCATCATAGGGTTCACCATGGTTCAAACCCAAAATATATTGATAAGAATCATGCCGGGACTTTAATTATCTGGGATAGGATGTTTGGAACATTTCAGAATGAGGAAGAGGAGGTAGTATATGGAATTACCAAGCCTCTTGCCAGTTGGAATCCCGTATGGGCAAATTTTCATTACTGGGTCGACCTTTATTCAAGCTCTAAACGTGCACATGGTTTTTATGATAAGATTAGAATTTTTATCAAAGCTCCCGGATGGTTCCCGGATAATCTGGGTGGAATACAATATCCCAAAGAGATAGAGATCAGTACTTATGTTAAATATAGTCCGGAATACGACAAGAGATTCAAAACCTATATTCTCAGTACATTTCTGTTCACCTTAAGCCTTTCGAGTCTGCTTATTTTCATTCATTCAGATTTAAGTTTTTTACAATTCATTTCCTGCAGTGTACTGTCAATATTAAGTCTTACATCCTGTGGTGTGTTGATGGAACAAAGGAACTGGTCAGCCCGGTTTGAATTGCTTAGGATATTCTTTTGGGTATTGGTTCCGCTCACATTCTATGGAAGCGATTTTTTCATAAGTTTGATTATTTTAAATTCCATCTTAACACTACTTTCGTTTGCATGGTTCAACCGCCTTCAAAAGACAAAAATATGTTGAAACGTCATTTAAGCTTCTCGCTAATCTTTTTGTTGATTATAATCCTGAATCTTTTGGTTCAGTGCACTTTTTTTGAGGATTACACCATCTTCATCAAGCCATTGATCTGTTTGTCGCTATTATTCTATCTGTACAAGGAAGGGAATATGAAGATCGGATTTAACCGCCTAGTTTTTGCCGGACTTATTTTTTCACTAATAGGGGATGTCTTGCTGATCTATTCGGGTGCTGATGTCTTTTTATTTTTATATGGTTTAGTCTCATTTTTATTGGCACATATTCTGTATTCTTCAGCATTTTTTCGTGATTTTAAGAATAATCCCCGTGAATCAAAATATTATGGGAACCTGATGCTTTTTATAATGGGTGTATACTCATTGAGTTATTATTCATGGATCAGAGATTATCTCAATAATTTCAGAATTCCGGTTCTGGCTTACATTTTTGTCATATCAATTATGGTAATTTTGGCAGCTTACCGCTATAGAAGGGTTAATTTGCTAAGCTATAGATTGATCTGTTTTGGAGCTGTATTCTTTGTAATTTCTGATTCGGCACTTGCCTATAAAAAGTTT
>JBDNGV010000189.1:0-11636 GCA_041689125.1 Daejeonella sp. | reverse complement strand
TGCCCAGTGCAGGCTTCTTCACCCCTTAATTTCACCAGTTTTTCAACTCGGAGTATTGTTGATTCGGCAACATAGATATAACCGATTATGTCAGCAATATTCATCAGAATCTCCTGCTCTTTTGACAGGGTCATCATCAATTTCTGAACTGCGGCACCCGCTATCATCAAACCTGCCTTTTTCAGGTTCGCCAACTGGCGCTTCTCTGCTGCAAAGAGTGAATTATCTTCTTCAGCAAAATCAGGAATTGACATTAATTCGCCGGCAACTGCTTGTGCGGGAGTCATCAAATCCAGTTCACCTTTCATGGCACGTTTCAGGAGCATATCTAGAATAAGTATTCTGTTGATCTCATTGGTGCCCTCAAATATCCTGTTGATCCGGCTATCGCGATAAGCGCGTTCCATGGGTGCCTCTGCAGAATAACCCATGCCACCGTAGATTTGTAGACCTTCATCTACAATATAATCCAAAACCTCAGAACCCCAGACTTTAATAATTGCACATTCCACAGCGAATTGCTCAGTAGATTTTAGTTTGGCTTGCGCAGGCTCCATACCTTCTGCTACCAAAAAATCATAAGCATCATCAATATTCTGTCCGGCACGATAAGATGCACTTTCAAGAGCAAAATTCCGGGTAGCCATTTCGGCAAGTTTATATCGAATAGCACCGAACTTGGAAATTGGTAAACCGAACTGTACACGTTCATTTGAATAATTTATCGCCTGATTCAAAACCTTACGAGAAGAGCCGATTGCTGCAACACCAAGTTTAATTCGTCCGATATTCAGAATATTTACAGCTATTTTAAAACCATTTTCACGCTCTGAAAGCAGATTTGCAACCGGAACCGGGCAGTCAGTGAAAAATACCTGCCTTGTTGATGATCCTTTAATTCCCAGTTTATGTTCCTCGGGATTCATACTGATTCCACCGAAGTCTTTTTCTACGATGAATGCTGACAGGTTTTTATCCTCAGCAATTTTTGCAAAAACAATGAATATATCTGCAAAACCACCATTGGTAATCCACATTTTCTGACCAGTGATCAGGTAGTATGTGCCTTCTGAATTAAGTACAGCTTTTGTCCTTCCTGAATTAGCATCAGAACCTGAATTTGGCTCGGTCAGGCAATAGGAAGCTTTCCATTCGCCGGTTGCCAGTTTTGGGATGTATTTATCCTTCTGCTCTTTGTTACCGTAATAAAGAATAGGTAATGTACCAATTCCAGTATGTGCAGAAAGAGCTACAGCAAAGGAACATCCCGCACCCACTGAATCTGCAACCAACATGGAGGTATTGAAGTTTTTACCAAATCCTCCATATTCCTCGGGGATAGAAACGGCCAGCAAACCAAGCTCACCAGCCTTATCCATTAGGTTGACCATTAATCCTTCTTCCTGATTATCGATCCTGTCGAGTTTAGGAAATACCTCTGATTCCAAAAAATCCTCACATGTTTTTTTAATCATCAATTGCTCTTCATCAAACTCTTCAGGGATGAAAATATCCTCACATGCCGTTTCGCGAATAATAAATTCTCCGCCTTTGATTGATTTGCTTTTTAATGTGCTCATAATATTATTATTAATAGATTAAGCAATGATGGATATGTCCTTGTTCTTCGCTCTTTATTTTTTATCCCCTTACTGTTGTCATCCTTGGCTACCGGCAGGCAGGCCGACACAGGAGGGACCTCATTGCTATATAAAATCAGTTTTCAATGGTCAAATTTCCTTCCTAGGTTAGAAGTTCCTTCGCTACACTCAGGATGACATTCTACTCCGAATGATTTCAATAGGCCTTGTTCTTTGCTCCAATTACATCATCTCAAATATCCCAGCTGCACCTTGCCCAGATCCAACACACATGGTAACCATTCCAAATTTCTTTTCTCTTCTTTTCAGTTCATTAAAAAGCTGAACAGACAGTTTTGAACCGGTACAACCAAGAGGATGACCAAGGGCAATTGCTCCTCCGTTAACATTTAATTTTTCCTGATCTAGTCCCAGTGTACGTATAATCGCTAATGATTGAGAAGCAAAAGCTTCATTTAATTCAATAAGATCTAAGTCTTGCTGTTTCATGCCGGCTTTTTTCAGGGCGATTGGAATAGCTTCTATCGGACCGATACCCATGATTCTTGGCGGAACGCCGGCAACACCATAGCTTACCAGACGCGCGATTGGCTGTACATTCAATTTCTTTAACATTCTTTCTGAAACCACCAGTACAAAGGCTGCACCATCAGATGTTTGAGATGAATTACCTGCAGTAACTGAACCACCAGCAGCAAATACAGGCTTTAGCGTGGCCAATTTATCAATACTGGTATCTGCTCTCGGACCTTCATCCGTATCGACTATGTACTCTCTGTATTTTTTCTTCAGATTTTCATCAAGATAATTTTCCTTTACCGTGATTGGAACGACTCCATCTTTCAGATCTCCGTTCTTAATTGCAGCAACAGCTTTCTGATGCGAGTTAAATGAAAATTCATCTTGGTCCTCACGGCTCACTTTATATTCCTTTGCAACTGCTTCAGCTGTAAGTCCCATACCCCAATACCATTCAGGATTATTTTTTGCCACATCTGCATTCGGAACTAGTTTCCATCCGCCGAAAGGCATACCTGACATCACTTCAACCCCTCCTGCAACAATACAATCGGCCATTCCCGACCTTATTTTTGCAGTTGCAATGGCTATAGTTTCCAATCCTGAAGCACAATAACGGTTAACAGTAACTCCGGGAACTTTTTCTGTATCCAATCCCATCAGAGAGATCATACGGGCAATATTCAAACCTTGCTCAGCCTCTGGAGTGGCATTTCCAACAATCACATCATCGATCTGATCCTTATCCAGATCAGGTACCGATGCCACCAGATGTCTGACTACTTCAGCCGCCAAATCATCAGCGCGAGTAAAACGAAATACACCACGTGGTGCCTTTCCAACTGCGGTTCTGTATGCGGCTATGATATATGCTTCTTCCATGGTAATAGTATTGAGTAGTTAGTACAAAGTATTTAGTACAAAGTTCTGGAGCTATGTACTCAAACCTTTTGCCCAAACTTTAATTGAATAGAGTAATTCATCTTTTGAACTTCTTCAATTTGTTCAGATAAATACTTTAGTTCTTCAATTGATATATAATTTAAATTCTTTGATATAATTAATTGTGTTTCCAATTCATATGATGATGCTTGAGCAATCGACAAAAATTGGATAAACTCCTTATCTGAATTTCTACCAGCTCCTTCAGCTATATTGGAAGGAATTGATACCGCAGATCGATTAATTTGAGAAACCAAGCCAAATTTCTCATCATTTGGAAAAGAACGAGTCAATAGATATACGGAAGTGACTAAATCAATTGACTTTTGCCACAATTTCAAATCCTTGTACTTGTGCATTTGCCCGGTTTTATGCGCTCTTATTTCTCAATACTCAATACTAATTACTAAATACTCTATCCTAATTCCTCAACGGCTTACCTTTAGTCAAAATACTCTGAATTCTTTCAAGTGTTTTCTTCTCTCCACAGAGTGATAAAAATACTTCCCGCTCCAGATCAAGCAGATATTGCTCCGAAACCAATGTTGGAGCAGATAGATCACCGCCGCAAAGTACATAACCCAGTTTTTCTGAGATTTTTTTATCGTGCTCCGAGATGAAATTTCCCGCGAACATGGAATTTGCTCCAGCATAAACGATACCCATTCCATGTTTACCCAATACCCGAATATCCTTGCGCTGTACAGGCTTAGTGTAGCCAGCATCAGCAAGTTCTAGTGCTTTTTCTTTAGCATCAATAATCAATCGGTTGCGATTCATACTTATGCCAAACTTATCCTTCTGAAGATAACCAAGTTCTACAGCCTCAACCGCTGAAGTAGAAACTTTGGCTTGTCCGATGGTTAAAAAACGCTCTCTGAGCGCTGCCTGCTCTATCTGACCCTCTCTAAATTCATCTGATAAACGAAGGGCAAATTCTTTGGTACCTCCACCGCCAGGTATCAATCCTACCCCAAATTCTACCAGTCCCATATAGGTTTCGGCATTAGCCTGAACAAAATCAGCATGTAGACACAACTCACAACCGCCACCTAATGTTAAGTTATGCGGAGCTGCAACAACCGGAATGCTTGAATAACGCATCCGCATCATGGTATTCTGAAACATCTTAATAGCTATATTAATCTCATCCCAATCCTGTTCAACAGCAGCCATAAATATCATTCCGATATTTGCACCGGCCGAAAAATTGGCACCATCATTTCCAACAACCAGACCTCTGTAGTCTTTTTCAGCTAGATCAATCGCTTTATTTAATCCCTGAATGACTTCCCCGCCTATGGTATTCATTTTGGTGTGGAATTCAAGATTTAGAATACCGTCGCCTAGATCGGTGATTGTAGTTCCTGAATTTTTCCAGATTGTATTTGTAGAACGAATATTATCCAGAATGATGAAAGATTCAGTCCCGGGTACAGGCTTATACGATTTTGAAGGGATATCATAATACTTCCTAACCCCATTTTCAACATTATAGAATGACTCATTTCCGGCCTGAAGCATTTCATGAACCCATACAGCTGCTTCATTACCATACTTTTTCATTCCTTCAAGAGCTTTTTTCAGTCCGATGGCATCCCAAACCTCAAATGGTCCGAGTTCCCATCCAAAACCGGCTCTCATGGCATCATCAATGCGGTATAGTTCATCAGAAATTTCAGGAATACGGTCAGAAACATATTCAAAAAGTCCGAAAAAAGAATGGCGGAAGAAATCACCGGCTTTGTCAGTTCCGCTGGCGAAAACTTTCATGCGCGCAGGCAGATTTTCAATCACCTTAGTCGCTTCAAGTGTTGAAGATTTTATTTTCTGCTGAGGTTTATATTCTAATGTTTTTAAATCGAGTGCCAGAATTTCAGACTTCCCGTCTGCACCTTTTACTTTTTTATAAAAGCCTTGCTTTGTTTTATCTCCAAGCCACTTATTCTCCTGCATTTTTTTAACATACCCCGGAAGCTCAAACAACTTATGCGCTTTATCTTCAGGAAGATTATTATACAAGCCTCCTGCAACATTGATCATTGTGTCGAGTCCAACTACATCCGTTGTGCGGAAAGTTGCCGACTTTGGCCTGCCCAGTGCAGGTCCCGTATATTTATCAACCTCCTCAACCGAAAGATCCATTTTTTCAACCAAGTGCAAGAGCGCCATGATGGAATAAACTCCGACACGGTTTGCGATAAATGCAGGGGTATCTTTACATAATACTGTCGTTTTCCCAAGAAATTTATCACCATAGTGCATTAGGAAATCAACAATCTCAGGTTTTGTTTGAGCTGTTGGGATAATTTCTAGCAATCGAAGGTAGCGCGGCGGGTTAAAAAAGTGTGTACCACAGAAATGCGCACGAAAATCTTCTGAGCGTCCTTCCGCCATCAATTGAATAGGAATTCCTGAGGTGTTAGAACTAACAAGTGTTCCAGGAGTCCTGAATTTTTCAACCTGATCATAAATCAGTTTTTTAATTTCCAACCTCTCAACAACAACCTCTATTACCCAATCGCAGACGGCAATATCTTTCATATTGTCATCGAAATTTCCGGCAGAAATATTACTAACAACTTTTCTGGAAAAAACAGCAGAAGGATTAGCTTTTAAGGTACTTTCAAGAGCCGTATTTACGATTTTATTCCTAAAATTTTTGGAATTCAGATCAGCACCCTTTGCCTGTTCCTCAGGAGTGGGCTCTTTTGGCACCATATCTAAAAGCAAAACTTCAACACCGATATTGGCAAAGTGGCAGGCAATTCGGGAGCCCATTATTCCAGAACCCAATACCGCAACTTTTCTGATGACTCGTTTCATAATAATGATTTTCAGGTTTCACTACCCGGAATTTCCGGGTAGTGAAACTGAGGTTTATAATCAGTGGTTAGTTGATTTATTTTGTTTAATGTTTTGATCAGTTGAAGACGATCTCTATCAGCAATGTGTGAATTGAGATACTCATTAAATTTTATCACTACATCTTTAGCAATCTGACGCTTTTCGATACCGAATGGTGTTAAAAATATCTTTACAGAACGCTTGTCATTCAGATCGGTCGCCCGGTATATCAGACCAAGCTTCTCCATACTCTTAAGCATTCTTGATAAACTTGTAGATTTCACACCCAACAAAACCGCTATTTGTGAAACCGCTGTCCCCTCTTCATATATGTTGATTAACATATATCCCAAAGCCTGCGTTATTCCATAATCTGCAGCAATCTGGTTGTATTTATTAGCAACCGTTTGCCATACAATTTTTAAAAAATAATCAACAGTTTCTTCGGGCTTCATTAATTTTTACTATGCAAGCATAACAAATTTATATATTTGAATATTATAAAACAAGTTAATTTTGCTTTTATTTTAAGCCTAGTATTGACCATCAATTACATAATTAAACTTAGCTTTGAGAGTAAATGAAAAAATACAAAGTCTATATCCTAGTATTATCTGTGCTAATAATTATTGCAATAGTTTGGAACACCATTACCGAACCGGGAATAAAAGACCTTAAAAGTGATTTCAAAGAAGTAGTTTTTATTCGTAATGAACAAAACACCGGCCCTATTATCAGAATCTATGCTGTAAGTCTCAAATCCGAAAATTGGGAGGAGATGGAGCAATATGGTCAATACATGCCTCATACAAAATACGGAACAACAAGGATCTACTTTTTTCTAAACAACACAGATCTGCCTAAAGAATTGCAATTCGGAGAAATTAATATCGCAGACCGATACAAGCAGAATTGTATTGCGATTTATGAAAAAAACGGCATGAGCCAGCGTTCGCTGCGCAGGTATCCATTTAAAAATTGAATCCTAAAATTAAAATTACATGAAAAATAAAGGCTTTAGATTCAACATACTCCTATTAATAACCATAGGATGGATTATTTTGATGCGGAATATGACATTTCCTCTTAATCAGGGAAGTATTCTCACATTCGAATTTATTGGAACAGCCGCAAACGCAGAAATATTTCTCAACAACCTGAAATCTTTAGGCCATACTGAATTAATGACGCTCAGTATCTATTTGGATTTCATCTTCCCGCTTCTGTTTGGAGCGACATTTTTTTATGGCAGTGCTTGGGCTTGTGGCAAGCTTCCTAAAAAGCATCCCCTTAATAGATTCAGAGTTTTAAGCAGCATGACCCTGATAGCAGTTGCCTGTGATCTGTTTGAGAATATTTCACTGCTTCAACTAATCAACTCCGGGCCAGATGACAACTATGCTAAGGCGGCTTTCATTTTTGCAGGAATAAAATTTCTGCTGCTAACAATAGTTTTGCTACACTTTCTGATTGCAGTTCTAATTTCCGCAATTGGGAAGCGAAATAGCTGAACTCTAAATTTAATCCTGCTAATTTTTAGACAGAAAATCACCATCCCATCTTTGTATCATCGCCACGTGGATCGGCACCACCTTCATAAAAACCCCATTGGGTTTTGAGTATTGCATCAACGCGACCAATGGCTCCTCTCTCTTTAAAGGTATATCCCTTTTTCTCGAGTTTCTGTTTGACTAGAGAATCCAATCCACCTTTTTCAATCGTAACCACATCAGGATACCATTGATGGTGGAATTTCTTGGCATTTACAGCAGCCTGCATCCCCATATCAAATTCAAGTACATTCAATATGGTTTGAAAAACAGAAGTAATAATGGTTGAGCCCCCGGGAGTACCAACAACCATAAATAGTTCTCCTCCTTTTTCTAGGATAGTTGGAGTCATTGAACTAAGCATTCGCTTTCCGGGAGCAATGGCATTGGCTTCTCCTCCAAGAAGTCCATACATATTTGGGGAACCCGGTTTAACTGAAAAATCATCCATCTCATTATTCAAAAGGAAGCCAGCTCCTTTAACAAATACCATTGAACCATACCCGCCATTCAGTGTTGTAGTTACTGAAACCGCATTTCCGTCCCTGTCAACAATTGAGAAATGGGTGGTTTCCTCACTTTCCTTTGGCATTTCTCCGGCTTGTATATCGCTGCTAAGTGTTGCTTTATCCCAATTAAAGTTGTTCATTCTGTATTTTGAATAGAGCGGATTAACCAGATATTTCTGCGGGACTCTGTAAAAATCAGGATCACCAAGGTGGCTTGCCCTGTCGGCATACACCCTTCGCTCCGCCTCAACCATTACCTGAACAGTCGAATCGGAATTATGTCCCCATCTCCTGAGAGGGTGTTCCTCCACAGAATTCAAAAGCTGCAGTAAAGCAATCCCACCGCTTGAAGTTGGCGGCATGGTGATTACCCTGTAATCTTTATAATTCCCAATAAGAGGTATACGCCATTTGGACTGATAATTTTTAAGATCCTCCCTACTAATCAAACCACCCCCATTATTCATTTCTGCCTCAATATAATCTGCCACTTCGCCTGCGTAAAATCCTTCGCGACCTTTATCCCGGATGAGTTCCAAAGTTTTAGCGAGGTCTTCCTGAACCCAGTAATCACCTTTTGACCATTTTGTTTTTATGAAATATGATTTCCCGGGATTATATTTTTTGATGTCTTCTTGTAATTCTGTAAATTCTTCAACTTGGCTATCTGTAATAGGAAATCCTTTTCTGGCAAGATCTAACGCTGGTTGAACAACTTCTGTCCAACTTAATTTACCATACTTTTCATGGGCTTTAACCATGCCGTCAACGCTTCCAGGTACACCAGCAGCAAGGTGCCCATAAAGACTCTTATCTGTAATGGCATTGCCGGCAGAATCCAAGTACATATCACGACTTGCTTTTCCGGGCGCCTTTTCACGAAAATCTAGTGAGGCCAATTCTCCACTCGCAGAACGGTAAACCATAAATCCACCCCCACCCAAATTACCTGCACCCGGATAAACTACAGCAAGGGCAAACTGTACGGCAACTGCAGCATCAACCGCATTTCCCCCCTTTTTGAGAATATCCAAGCCCACTTTTGACGAAGATGGATGGGCGGAAACCACCACTCCATTTTTATATTCACCGGAATTGTTTTTAGAAAGGCTTCCTCCAAGACATCCAGAAAGTAGAATGCTCAGAGCAATTATTAGCCCTGTTCCCTTGATGAATTTAAACGATGGATTTCTATGCATTTCTATATATTTTCTCTACTTGCTCTTGGTATTTATGCAAAATAACTTTCCTTTTCAAACTAAGTTTTGGAGTAAGTTCTCCTCCATCGATACTCCAGTCTTCTGTTAACAGTTCAAATTTCTTAATCTGTTCCCAACTTCCAAAATCCTTATTGAAATGATTAATAACTGACTGTATTTTATCAATTAGCCTTTGATCTTTAACCATATCTTCATTATTAGAATAAGGTATTGATGATCGGGTACACCATGCAGAAAGTGCCGGAAAGTTAGGAAGGATCAAAGCCGCCGGAAAGCGTTCATTTTCCCCCAATACTATCATTTGTTCGATATAAGGTGATTCCTTGAATTTATTTTCAAGAACCTGAGGGGCTATATATTTACCACCAGCGGTTTTAAAGATTTCCTTTTTACGGTCAGTTATTTTGAGGTATTGACCATCCACCAATTCCCCGATATCTCCGGTATGGAAGAAACCATCCTTATCAATCACTTCATCACTGAGATCGGGCCGGTTGTAATAACCCTTCATTACATTTGGACCTTTACATAATATCTCGCCATCCTCTGCAATTTTAATCTCAACGTGCTTTATGGCTTTGCCTACAGTTGTGAATTTTGCAGCACCTTCATCAAGTCCGTTTACCGCAATTACAGGTGATGTTTCTGTGAGTCCGTAACCTTCAAGAACAGGCATGCCTGCAGCCCAGAAAACCCTTGCCAAACGCGACTGCAATGCAGCCCCACCCGAAACTATAGCCAAAATATTGCCACCCAAAGCGTCACGCCATTTATTGAATATCAATTTATTAGCTAGTTTGAGCTGAAATTCATACCACATTCCGTTAGCCCCATTCATTTCATATTTTAGCCCAAGGTTCAATGCCCAGAAGAACAACTGCTTTTTTACTCCGGTCAGATCAGAACCTTTGGCTACGATTCTGTCATAAACTTTTTCAAGCAAGCGCGGGACTGTTGTAAAACCATGGGGTTTAACCTCAACAAGATCTGCTGCTATGGTTTCCATACTTTGGGCATAGTATACTGATACACCTAAGTAGAAATACATATAAAGTACCATACGCTCAAAAATATGTGAGAGAGGCAGGAAGCTCAGTGCTTTATTGAAGCCTTTCGGGTACATAACCGAAGAAGCGATCACATTGCTAACCAGATTATTATGTGTCAGCATTACCCCCTTTGGAGTTCCGGTAGTACCTGACGTATAAATTAAGGTTAGCAGATCTTCAGGCTGGATATTATCGCGATAAATCTGAAGATTTACAGGTTCAGCCCGTTCTCCAATCTCTATCAATTCCTGCCAATGAGGAACCCCTTCAATGCTATCAAAACTAAATATCTTGAAGTCAATTGCATCTGTTATTCTTACACGGTTCAATTTTTCATACAATGCAAGCTCAGAAACGAATACGATTTTTACATCTGCATCCCTAAGTATAAACTTAATGTCATTCTCAGCAAGAGTTGGATACATTGGAACTTGCGTAGCCCCAATCTGCATGATAGCAAAATCACAAATATTCCATTCAGGGCGGTTTGGAGACATAATTGCGACCTTATCATCTTTCTTAATCCCCGAAGCAATCAATCCCAGACTTACTGAATTTACCTGAGCTACAAATTTCTCTGTTGAATATTTATTCCAGATTCCATTCTGCTTTGCTGCCACCATGTCATCTTTCCGGTGCTTTTGGAGCGAATGCTCTAAAAGATCAAATACACGTGTAATTTTTGCCATAATCAATTCTTTTAACTCTATAATTTAGTAAAATAGCTAAAAATAAATAAAATGCAAATTAGAATATACTTAGATTCCTGTAAAAAATGTTTTCTGCGCGAGAAAATAACAGAAAAGATAAAATAAGTTGACAGTTTTAAATTTTTGTAAAATACACCCTATTATGGCATTGTATTTGAAACACTCCATTTATAAAAATTATGATTATGAAAAAGCTATTTCTACTTTGTTTAACTGCAGGATTTATTTTTCTTGCCAGTTCAAAAGCACAGGCACAAAACTATGAGAATGCTATCGGGGTAAGACTGGGATCTTATAATGGTATCAATTTTAAAACATTTTTAAATTCAAACAAGGCACTTGACCTGAACTTATCTTTCAGAAACAACGATGATTTTAAACGATTTCTGTTAACCGGACTTTACGAAGTTCACAATCCAATTAATGGTGCGCCTGGCTTACAATGGTATTATGGTGGTGGTGGAAGTATCGGATCTTATAAAAGGAGAGATTTTGAGGACGATCTTTGGTTAAGTGCTGATGGTGTGCTAGGTCTGGACTATAAAATCGAAGGTGCTCCGCTAAACCTTGCAATCGACTGGAGGCCTCGTCTGGAAGTGACCCCGGATACCAATTTTCGTACAGGAGATGTGGGTCTTGCGATAAGACTAACCTTCTAAACTTAATGGTTAAATGTTTTCTGTTTTCTG
>JBDNGV010000188.1:0-20911 GCA_041689125.1 Daejeonella sp. | reverse complement strand
TTTAAATATTCAGAACTTTAATAATATTGAGGTTGGTGATATTGTTGAATCATACGAACAGGTAGAAGTGAAAAGAAAATTGTAATTTGAACAAATACTCTTGAAAGCGATCTATTTGATCGCTTTTTTTGTTTAATATGAATGGTGTTTAATCGCAATAAATCTAATAGTTGTGGGTTTAAGAAAGGAATTTAGAAGGTTTAGGACAAAGATAAAAATGAGGCTTTTTTCGAGCGATATTAAGCTGGAGTTAGGTCGGATTTCCGATTTTAAGCACTTTACAGTGGGTTATGCCCATGTGTTTGATAAACCTTTTAAGTTTCACCACGGACCAAGTTTTGCCGAGTCATACATTGAACTTTTCGAGACAGAAATTTATCGATTCAAACCTAGCGCCGGCTCAAGAACTATTCTTGATTGCGGTGCAAATATGGGCCTAAGTGTTTTATATTTTTCAATCAATTACCCTGATCATCACATCATTGCATTCGAGCCTGACCCTGATATTTTCGCGATCCTGAAAGAGAATGTGGAGACTTTTGGATTAAAAAATGTGACCCTTCATCAGAAAGCTGTCTGGACTCAAACTGAAACTTTGAATTTCTTTACCGATGGTGGAATGGGTGGTAGAGTAAATAATCAATACTCACGGCAGGAGCCTAAGCTTATTGAAGCCGTTCCTTTACTCGATTACCTAACTGAAGAGGTCGATTTTTTGAAAATTGATATTGAAGGTGCTGAGGATACCGTTTTGAAATATTGCGGCAAAAGTTTGCAGAATGCCAAGCATATTTTCTTCGAATACCACAACAACGTGAATTCAAAACAAACATTGCATGAACTTCTTGCACTAGTTGAAAGTTTAGGTTTCCATTATTACATTAAAGAATCAGCTACTAGAAAACGTCCATTTGTAGATAGTAGATTGTTTTGTGAAAGTTTTGATATGGCTATTAATGTGTTCTGCTACAAAGAAAAACAAGCCTGAACTAGTGTGAAAAGATTCTTCTAATTTTTCCTCCCCATAATTCTTTCAGACTGAAATTGAGTTTACTGAATCCGCTTTTTTTGTTAATGCTGAATAGTATAGTGCGATTTTTATAGATTAGCTTGGCCAGCCCGAATGAAATATATTCCATTTTGTTCTTTACGAATTCAATATAGAGTTTTTGTATAAATTCGGGATTTTTATTCTTTGGATAATCGAGACATGACTTAATCCAGCGCATTTTCCGGTCATATATCATCGCTGCACTGAGTGGATTTCTGTCTGTATTATCCCTCTTTCTTTTTAAAATATTTGTATCTGCTTTCTGATGCTGACGGTATTGGACCAAGCTTTCCTTTATGAAATCTATACTGCCCAGGTTTGTGGCGACGTATCCCATCCACCAATCATGAAAATAAGCATCCGGGAACGGTAGGAGCTCATCTCTTAGCTCTTTTTTCATTAATACCGAGTGTCCCGAAATACAGTTGAAGAAGAGAAAAGTCTCGGGTTGATTGCCACTGTACAAATTCATAATATCCGACATTTTTCTGTTCAATGATTGACCATTCTGGTCCACGAATTCGGAGTCGTGGTATATTAGTAAGTGATTGCCAATGGTATTAACCTGTTTTTCGATCTTTTCTAAATTCCAAATATCATCCTGATCTGATAATGCAATATAGTCGCCGCTGCAAAGTTGGAGTGCTTTTTCAAAATTTTTGATATAACCCAGGTTTTCTGGATTAACAAAAAGTTTTAGGAATGGGTACTTATCTGCATATTCCTCAAGAATTTTTAAGGTTTTATCTGTAGAACAATCGTCAACTGCAATCAACTCAATTGGAGAATAACTTTGATTAACAATGGAGTCTAATTGTTCTCTTAAGTATGCTTCCCCGTTATAGGTACATAAAGCTATAGAAACCAGTCCTTCATGCTTCATTTTTATTCGTTAAACGTTTGCATTTCGATGAGCCTTTTATAGGGGCCATCAGCTCGGATAAGTTTATTATGGGTACCCTGTTCTTGAATTTTTCCATTTTCCAGAACAATAATCAGATCAGCTTCCTGTATGGTACTCAGACGGTGGGCAATAACAATGGAAGTACGGTTTTTCATTAAATTTTTCAGGGCATTTTGAACTACCTTTTCGGATTCAGTATCCAGAGCCGAAGTAGCTTCATCAAGAAGAAGTATAGGTGGATTGGCAAGTACTGCTCTGGCAATGCAAATTCGTTGTTTTTGTCCTCCTGAAAGTTTCATCCCCCTATCGCCAATATTAGTCTGATAACCGTCAGAAGTATTTACTATGAACTCATGGGCGTTCGCTATTTTGGCTGCTTTCATTACTTCCTCTTGGGTAAAAGTTCTGCCAAAGGCGATATTATTGAAAATGGTATCATTAAAAAGTATGGATTCCTGATTCACTATCCCCATCAATGCTCTGACATCACGCATGCTGATATCTTTTATATTTATATTGTCAAGACAGATTTCACCATTTAAAGGATCCATAAATCGTGGTAAGAGATCCATGAGAGTGGTTTTTCCTCCTCCCGAAGGACCAACCAAAGCAACCGTACTACCTTTTGAAATTTTAAAATTGATATCTTTCAATACCTCTTTTTCTCCATAAGCGAAAGAGACATTTTTCAACTCAATACAATCATTAAATGAAGTTTTTGAAATTGGATTCGGATTGTCAGTAATATTTTCTGGAGCATCAAGTAACTGAAATACCCGCTCACCTGCCGAAATTCCCTGAGAGATATTCCCAAAAGCCTCGGATATGGCCTTTGCTGGATTAATTATTTGTGAAAATATGATGATATAGCCGATAAATTCAGCTCCCTGAAGATCCGAGCCCTCTTGAAGGATAAGTGTTCCACCGTAGAAAAGGAGCGCGGCTACAGTAATCACACCCATCATTTCTGAAACTGGTGCTGCTAGTAGCACCCTTCTTGCTAATCTCCTGTGGATTTTACTCGTCCACATATTTACAGCATTGAATTTATCTTGTATATAGTGCTCAGCATTAAAGGATTTAATGATTTTGACACCATTAAGTCCCTCATCAATACTCGAAACCAATACTCCTAAAGATTCCTGGGCGGCAGTTGCATGTTTCTTCAGCCTTTTGACAATCACAGAAATAAGTAGGCCCGAGACAGGGATGAGGATCAGTGCAAAAAATGTCAGTTTTGCAGATATTGTAAACAGGACAGCAAAATTGAGAATTATGGCGATCGGCTCGCGTAAAATAACTTGTATTGAGCGGATTATTGAGTCCTGAATGGTTACTACATCGGTCATGAATCTCGAAATCAGATCACCTTTGCGCTGACTGCTAAAATATTGGATATCAATATTAGTGAGTTTTTTGAAAATATTGTTCCTAATGCGGGTTACAATTATTAATCTGAAATTTTCAATTACTCTGGCCGATAAATATTTAAACAAATTACTCAGTATTACAGAAATGACAATGGCAATACTGACCATCTTTAAAGCTCCAACCTTGCCCGAAGTATTAATAATGCTCTGGAAATAATAATAAAACAAGTCCTTGAAATAGCGCAGACTTAAATCGAATTCGGGCAGCACTACTAGAGCTTGTGTTCCTGTCTTACCTGAAGAGTGATCGAATAAGAGCTCAAAAACAGGAATTAACAGGGTGAAATTGAGAAGTCCGAATACGATACCTAAAACTGACGTGAAAAAGAATGGAACCGCAAATTTCTGTACAGGAGCAGCAAAAGCAAAAAGTCGGAAAAAGGTTTTCATAAAAAGATTTCTATCACAAAGTTAATCATTTTGGAAGATGTCTAATTTCTTCTAGAAATGATAGTTTGTCCCTCAAGCATTTTATTCATTTTATTAATGACATCATCAATACACAATGTACTATTATGAGTGGTCATTAATTCCTTCATTTTTTTGCGTGAGTGAATTATCGGATAAAGATTTTTTAAAAACATGCCGAAACTTTTATAGTAGTAGAATTTTAAACCAATCCACATGAAAAGCAGATCAAGAAAAGTGATTTGCAGGAACCATAAAACTAATCTGTTTTTGTTTAAATGTATGGCATGAACAAAAAGCCTGTTTCTAAAGAAGATGGCTTTAACCCAGTTTCGGGTACGGTAATTTTTGGTTGTGGATGAATGGTCGTGAATACAATAGGATTTCGGATCATAATAACATTTCCAGCCTAAGCGCCATGCTCTTAATCCCAGTTCAAAGTCTTCACAATAAAATGGCGAAAAGATTTCATCAAATCCTCCAATTTCCTGTAATTTTTTGGTGTCAATTATGGCATTAGCACCTGATAAATAGGCGGTGGGTGTAAGAAAATTCTCATCTTCCAAACGGTAAAAATTATTAGCTTTAATTTTAAATCCGGAATATTTTAAAAACCGTGCAGTATCCTGTGCTTCACCATTTTGTGCTCCAATAATCTTACTCATTACACCAAAAGTGTCCGGAAGCTCAAAATACTTAAATTGACTTTTAAAAAAGTCTTTGTTTAACTCAATATCTGTATTTAATAATAAAACTAGGTCTTTCTCAGCTAAAGCAATTCCTTTATTACAGCTTACTGAAAAGCCCTGATTTTGGGAGCTGATAATCAAACGTATAAGCGGATAGTTTTCTTGGATGAATTCGATAGAACTATCCGTTGAACAATCATCTGTAATAATAATTTCAAAGTCTGTTTTGGCATTATTCAGTGCATCATAGACAGAAGGTAGGTTTCGCTCCAGCAGGTGTTTGCCGTTATAGTTTGGTATAACTACAGATATACTTTTTTGAGGCTTGGAAGTACTCGTCATTGAACAGTTTCGTAGTTTTTATATTCCCCGATTCTCCATTGCCACAGATCTTCAATTTTTTGTAAAACACGACGCCTCAGACTCATTTTCTTTTTCAATAGTGTTGGATCAATCTGAAACTTCCAGTTGCTGACCTCAATCCGTTTCTGCATAACTTGAGGGTGCGTGCCTTCAAATTTGATCAGACGGTCGGCATTGCCATAGTCAAATTCGTTATTTTCAGGGAGATTTTCCTGAATCCAGGAATCTTCATGATAAAATTTATTGAAATTGCGAACCTTATTTCCTAGGCCAGCAGGGGGCTGAACCCAGCCGTAATGATAAATATAGGCGTCTACGGGTTTAACCTTTATTTTTCTGCCATTTTTTCTAAAACCCTGGGCATCTCGGTAAGAATGAACCTGCGGATCAAATTTCAAAACTCTGACCTCATTTCTGTACCATCTTCTGGATGAAGCTATAAAATCATAAGATCCATAAAAATGCAGGTATTTAAATAATAGGCCTTCGACATTTTTCTTCTTTAAGTTTTCTGCCATAGCTTCTTTTATCACAGGAAGATAGTTTTCATGTACACATTCATCACCCTGGATATAAAATACCCAATCGGTATCTTTTGAAATTGCAGCATAAGCTTTGTCAGTTTCCTGTGCGAACGTTTTCCCACCCTCCCGTAGGCTTTCATCCCAAATCGTATGAATAATTTTTATTTTTGGAGAACCTATACCTTCAATAAGTTCTAATGTATTGTCGGCAGAATCTCCAACTGCAATTACAAATTCATCACAAATTGGCAAAATTGAAAGAATTGCTTGCACTACAGGGTAGTCATTATTAACGGCATTACGTATGAATGAAAAACCTGTAACTTTCATCTTTTTATTGTAATCGTATAGTCAAAAAGCCAAATGCAGGGACAACATTTATTTAATCATGTCGGATTCATCCTAGCTGAATGTTCGGTAAAGTTAATAAAAGTAGCCTCTTTTGTTTAATGTGCCAACATTGTAAAATGAAATTAAAACAACTTACTTTGTACCATGCAGCCAGTCAAGCTTAATAATTCCATTCTACTCAAAGACTATAGAAAATTAGCCAGAGAGTTAACCATTGTAGAAAATGATCTAAATGGTGCTGAGGAATTATTAAGGGGACTTAGACCATCTAATACACCCGTCATTGGTATTACTGGTCCGCCCGGTGCTGGTAAAAGTACACTGGTTAATGCAATGATTAATCAATTAAGTGCTGATGGTAAGCAAATTGCAATTCTTGCCATAGATCCAACATCTCCCTTTAATCTGGGCTCTCTTCTCGGCGATCGAGTTAGAATGGCAGAGCAGTTTAATAAGCCAAATGTTTATATCCGTTCATTAGCAACCAGGGGCTCACTAGGAGGATTATCAGGTAAAACGATTGAAATGTGCGATGTTCTTAAAGCTGCCGGTTTTGATTATATTTTGATTGAAACGGTTGGAGTTGGTCAGTCGGAAGTTGAAATTGCAGGACTTGCAGATGTTAGTATTGTGGTGCTGGTTCCGGAGTCCGGTGATGAGATTCAGAACATGAAATCAGGATTAATGGAGATTGCCGATATATTCGTTGTTAATAAGTCTGATAGGGAAGGAGCTGATACTTTCGCTAATAATCTCAAAAAACTTGTTCACCAAAAGCCTCAGCCGATTCCTATTATCAATACTGTCGCTGATAAATCAGTTGGAATAGCCGAGCTGATGAAAGCTATTAAAGATCAGCCGATTAAAGAAAATACAAAACGTACATTTTTGCTCGCAGAAAAGGCCTGGAAACTGATTCAACATCAGAAAATGAAGAATTTCGATAAAAAACAACTACAAAATGAAATTATTAAAGCTTCATCAATACCGGATTTTAATCTCTACCGATTTATAGATACCTTTTTGCAAGGCCTTAAGAGTTCATAATGGATTCTATTTCTTCAGCCTCGACAGGAATATCTTCCATCAGATCAATATTGCCATTGTTTGTGATTAGAATATTATTCTCAATCCGTATTCCTAGGCCTTCCTTTGGAAGGTAAATACCAGGCTCGCAGGTCAAAAGATTTCCGGCTTCAAACGGTTTATACCTGCTGGCAAAATCGTGCACATCCAAACCAAGATGGTGGGAGGTGCCATGCATAAAATACTTTTTATAAAGTGGAGCCTTGGGATCTTGTTTTGCTAGATCGTGTTTATCTAGTAAGCCTAGTAGAATAAGCTCAGATTCAACCACTTTACCAACTTCATTATGGTACTCATTCCAAATAATGCCCGGTAAAAGCATTTTTTTTGCCTCTTTCATAATCCGTAATACCGCGTTATAAACATCCTTTTGGCGTTTGTTGAAACGTCCACTAACAGGTACCGAACGGCTCATATCTGCATTGTAATTTGCATATTCGGCACCAAAATCAAACAGGATTACATCACCATCCCGACAAATCTGATTGTTATCATTGTAATGAAGGATATTCGCATTTTTACCGGAAGCTATGATCGGGTTATAGGCATGCCCGGTGGCTCTCTGCTTTATGAATTCATGTATGATTTCAGCTTCAATTTCATATTCCGCAACCCCTGGTTTTATAAATTTCAGAATTCTGACAAAGGCATCACGGGTAATTTCACATGCTTTTTTTGTAAGTACTATCTCTATTTCAGATTTTACCGGACGTAGCTCACGCATAATCAATGCGGCCCGTTTATAATTATGTAAGGGATACAGATTTTTTATTTTGTCAATAAACCGGATGTCTCGATAGGGAACATGATGTGCATAGCGATCATTCTCATTGGTATTTAGAAAAATGGTTTCAGCATAATTAAATATGGCTGGCAATATATTCCAGAATTCGTCAAGCCAGTAAATACTATTAATACCTGAAACATTTTTTGCTTCCTGAATAGCCAGTTTATGACCTTCCCAGACAGCGATGTGTTCGTTAGTCTGTCTTAAAAATAGGACTTCTTTGTATAATGGATTGGGACAGTCAGGAAATAAAAATAAAATTGTTTGCTCTTGATCTATTCCACTCAGGTAAAATAGATCTGCATTTTGTTTAAATACATGGGTTTGATCGCCACTTCTTGGAAATTCATCACTGGATTGAAATATGGCTATAGAGGTCTTAGGCAGGTTTTTTATAAAATTTTGACGATTTTTTTCAAAGAGTTGCCTGTCAATGCAAGGGTATTTCATAATCAATGTGTATGTTTTTGTGCAAAATAAAAACAATTCAGGATGTATTTTTTTTAAATAAAATGTTTGGAACGTTGTTTGTTTATTTGCACAAGTCAAACTTATGACTATTTTTGTGTAAATTACAATTAAGAAATTTGTTAACCTTTAAAAAAACGATCATGAATTACTCTACATTAAAGAAAGCACTCGTGTTTTCATTAGTAGCAGCTTTAGGCCTCAGTGAGGTTTCTTTAGCACAAGATGCTACTAGCTCTTCTGCCAAGGTATTTGGTGGACGAGGACAGTATAAAACCTGGAGCCTGGGTATCAATGCTGGAGTTTTAGCACCCGTTGTTGTTACTGGCGGAACTAATGACTTTACTAACTGGAGCCCATCTTTAGGTTATGGTCTTACATTGAGGAAGCAAGTAGGTCATGCATTTGGTCTTCAACTTGGTTATACCGGCGGACAACTTAGCTATGATAATGATGGCGCTACTATTAACCTTGGCTTAGGCTCACGTACCGACGGAGTTACCCGAATCACCGCTGCATTAGATCTTACTGGTATTGCAAACGTAGCGACTGTTGATTTCCTTAAAAGAGAAAATGCAGTAAACTTCACTGTTAAAGGTGGTTTAGGTTTAACTGCTTTTAACTGGAAAGAAATTAACCCTAATTCAACTCCTCCTAAAGGAACTTATGGTCCAAACAGAGATCGTAATAACATATATGAACTGTATGTTCCTGTTGGAGCTGGTATTAAGTTCAAAGTTTCTGATAAAGTAAACTTCGATCTTGGTTATACCATGAACTTCCTTGATGCTGATAATTTGGATGGCACAAAAGGAAAAAGTTTCACAAGAGACAAATGGTCTTATACCTCCGCGGGTATTGAATTCTCTTTAGGTTCTTCTGCGAAGCCAAATCTAGACTGGGTTAATCCTATTGCTTTAATGTATGATGAATTAAAAGATCCTACATTACGCCAAGAAGTTGAGGCTTTAAAAGGTCGCGTTAGTGCACTAGAAGCTGCTGATCTATTAAAAGATTCAGATGGTGATGGAGTTGCTGATAAATTAGACAAATGTCCTAACACTGAAGCTGGAATTAAAGTTGATGGTTCAGGATGTCCTTTAGATGTTGATGCTGATGGCATTCCTGATTCGAAAGATGCTTGTCCTACTGTTAAAGGTATCGCAAGATTGAACGGATGTCCTGAGTTTTCATCAACAGGTCCTGTTGTTCCAATCCAGTTCGAATTTAACTCTTCAGTTTTGAGAACTTCAGCTTATTCAGTTTTGGATGGCTTAGCTTCTTCACTGAAAGGAAATTCTTCTGCAGTTGTTCAGTTAGAAGGTCACGCTTCTGCTGAAGGTACTGACGAATATAACATGACTTTATCAAGAGACAGAGCAAATTCTGTAAAGACTTACTTAGTTAACGCTGGTATCGCTTCCAACAGAGTTGCAACTACTGCTTATGGCGAAAGCCGTCCGGTTGCTTCTAATGCAACTGAAGCAGGACGTTCAGAAAATCGTCGTGTTGAGATCAAACAACAATAAACAATACTGTATATAAGCATATTGTAAAAAAAGAGTCCCGCATTGCGGGACTCTTTTTTTATTTAATATTTTTGTTCTATGTATTTTTTTAGAAAACACGATCCTAACCGCCCTTCAAGTTTTAATCTGAAGGTAATGCACATAATTAATACCGTTGCTATAGCTTTATTTCTTGCTGGTATCATATATAAGCTCCTTGAATGGTATGTATTCTGAGATTTAGTACAAGTTTCCTTAATGTTCTAATTGATTCTAATCAGTATATAATTGTAAAAATGAAATCAATAGTTTACACAGAAAAGGCTCCTGAACCTATCGGGCCTTATAGCCAGGCAGTACAAGCAGGAAATATGTTGTTTATATCCGGGCAGATTCCTATAGATCCCGCAACAAATCAGCTGATTAGTGGAAGTATTAGTGATGAAGCCAGGCAGGTTATGAAGAATTTAGAAGCCTTACTTTTATCAGCCGGTCTTTCATTCGGGAATGTGGTAAAAACCACTATTTTTTTAAGTGATATGAATCATTTTGCCGAAGTAAATGAGGTATATGGCTCATACTTTAATGCAGACTTCCCCGCAAGAGAGACGGTAGCTGTACTTGGATTGCCAAAAAGCGTGAATGTAGAAATCTCCATGATTGCTGTTAAGTCCTGAAATTGAAAGCGGGCCGACTAAAATATTTTTTAGCAGCAATTATATCTGTAGTGACTTGGGGCTTTTTTTCCATTCCACTTCGTAAAATCCAGCATTATCCTACAGATGAGATATTATATTATAGGATATTCACCTCACTTATTTTAACATGGGCTTTTATTGCATTATTTCGCATAAATCAGATAAAATCTGACTTGAATTATTTCTACTCTCTTAAAAAGGACGAGCGTAAGAAAATTATCCTTCTTTGCCTATTTTCTGGAGTTTTGATAAGTGGGAACTGGTTCACCTATATATATGCTGTAAATAATGTCAGTTTGAAGTCAGCGGCATTTGCCTACATGGTATGCCCTTTGATTACCGCTCTTGCTGGTTTCTTGATCCTAAAGGAAAGGCTCACCAAACTAAAGCTTATTGCATTAGGAATTGCCTCTGTTAGTGTTTTAATTTTGGCACAAGGTTCCCTAAGAGATGTATTATGGTCTATTTTTATTGCAGCTCTTTACAGCTTTTTTCTTATTGTGCAGAAGGTAATGGGCAGGATGGATAAGTTTAATATGCTTGGTTTACAACTCCTGATCGCAGCAGGTATAATGTTTCCGTTTTTTATTTACAGCTTTCGGAGCTTTCCGCTAGACCCCTATTTTTGGACCGATATTGTAATAATTTCAATTTTCTTTACCATAATACCATTATTCCTAAGTCTATATGCACTGATCGGGATGCCTTCTTCCACCTTAGGCATCATTATTTATCTAAACCCCATTGTTGCTTTTGCGGTCGCATTTTTCTACTTTCACGAAGGAATTAGTCTGCATCAGTTATACGCATATTCCCTGCTGTTAGCAGCTGTTATTGTTTTTAACTGGAACACGATCAAAGAAATATTTTTTAAAATTCCGGATGCTGAATTTCCGGAAATTGCTCCATAAAAGGTTGGTAGAACAGATCTTAAAAACTCCTATAGAGTATTTAAAAGGTATAGGTTCTCAGCGTGCTGAGATTCTTAAGAAGGATCTTGGAATTTTCAACTACAACGATCTTCTCCACCATTACCCTTTCCGTTATATTGACAGAACCCGGTTTTATAAGATTCGCGAGTTAAATTCTGATCTACCATCGGTTCAGATTTTGGGGCGGATTGTTTCAAAAGAGTTATTGGGGGATAAACATACCAAAAGGCTTGTAGCCCGTTTCAAGGATGATACTGGCAGTATTGAACTCGTTTGGTTTCAAAGTATTCGCTGGATTGACAAGATTATCCAAGCGGGTTCAGTTTTTATTGCTTTTGGAAAGCCCGTAATATTTAATGGACATTTTTCAATCTCCCATCCTGAACTTGAACTCTATGAGTCTAATGCAGTGAATAAGGGCAACCTTAGTCTTCAGCCGGTTTACAGTTCTACTGAGAAGTTAAAGCAGTTCAACCTTGACAGTAAAGGACTTCAAAGGGCAGAAGCTGCACTTATTGATCAGGTAATTAGGCAAATAAATGAAACCCTCCCTAATTATTTGTTGGATAGGCATAAACTGATTGGCCTGCAGAACGCATTATATAATATTCATTTCCCAGAAAATACTGAAATTCTTAAGGCAGCAGAAATGCGCCTTAAATTTGACGAATTATTTTTTATTCAGTTAAAACTTTTGAGGAGTAAACTGGTTCGAACACAGAAATTTAAAGGAGTCATTTTTAATAATGTTGGAGATAATTTCAATACTTTTTATTTCGAGAAATTACCTTTTGAACTTACTGATGCTCAAAAGCGGGTAACTAAGGAAATTAGACAAGATACCCAGCGTGGAGTGCAAATGAACCGCCTGCTTCAAGGTGATGTTGGCAGCGGGAAGACAGTCGTTGCTCTGATGATCATGCTTCTGGCTATTGATAATGGTTGCCAGGCTTGCATAATGGCTCCTACTGAGATTTTAGCGCAGCAACATTATTTTTCTATAAAGAGTTTATTGGGTGAGGACTTTGTAAGCGTAGAAATATTGACAGGTTCTACTTTAAAAAAGGCCAGAAATAGTCTTCATCTGCGCCTAGAAAGTGGAGAGCTTGATATTCTGGTTGGTACACATGCTCTTATAGAGGATGCCGTTAAGTTTAAAAATTTAGGTCTTGTTGTGATTGATGAACAGCATCGTTTTGGTGTTGAGCAGCGAGCTAAATTATGGCGTAAAAATGTGATTCCACCGCATGTTCTGGTTATGACTGCTACACCTATTCCACGCACCTTAGCAATGACACTTTATGGCGATCTAGATATTTCAATAATCAATGAGCTTCCTGCCGGTAGAAAACCCATTAAAACAGTTCATTTATATCATAACCAGCGTTTAAGGATGTTTGGTTTTATGAGGGAAGAAATTGCCAAAGGCAGGCAGATTTATATTGTATATCCCTTAATTAAAGAAAGTGAGAAGCTTGATCTTTTATATTTGGAAGCCGGTATTGAATCCATTATTGATGAGTTTCCAATGCCTGAATATCAGGTGAGTATTGTTCATGGTAAATTGGCGGCTAAGGAAAAGGCTTCTGAAATGCAGCGCTTTGTAAAAGGTGAAACACATATTATGGTAGCTACAACTGTTATCGAGGTTGGAGTTAATGTTCCAAATGCTAGTGTAATGATCATTGAAAATGCTGAACGGTTTGGATTATCTCAATTGCATCAGTTGCGCGGAAGGGTGGGCAGGGGTGCAGAGCAATCTTTTTGTCTATTGATGTCAGGAAATAAGTTAAGTGCAGATGCCAGAACCCGACTGGATACCATGGTAAGAACCAATGATGGCTTTGAGATAGCAGAAATTGATCTTCAGCTCAGGGGACCCGGAAATATCGAAGGGACGCAGCAAAGCGGAGCACTTGATTTGAAGCTGGCAGATCTATCCATGGATCAGAAGCTTTTAGCTGAAGCTAGGCAAACAGTTATACAGCTGCTTGAGGATGATCCTGAGTTAAAAAGTGAATCTAACCTTCTCTTAAGACAATATTTTGAACAGAAATCAGGTGGAATAAGTTGGGATAAAATCTCCTAATGAAATTATTTTACTATAAATAGAAATAATTTAATTAAAATGACAGATAGCAAGCCTTCAGAGGCTGTAAAGGACCCCTATATCGCAATGCGTTTTCCTGAGTTCCGCTCCTATCTGGCTATGCGTTTTCTATTTACTTTCGCCTATCAAGTACAGGCTGTTGTGGTTGGGTGGCATATCTATCAGTTAACCAAAGATCCACTCTCATTGGGTCTTATAGGCCTTGCAGAAGCTATTCCATCAATAACTGTGACCCTTTACGGAGGATATATTGCTGATAAGTCGGATAAGAAAAAACTCATGATCTGGATTATCCTTGCGATGTTGTTTTCAAGTCTCGTGCTAGCAGTAGTATCCAGTCCGCAAGGACTTGAGTATTTAGGGCAAAAGGCAGTCATTTTGATGATGTACCTAATGATATTTTTAGTAGGAATTGCCAGAGGTTTTTATTCACCTACTGCCTTCACATTAATGGCTCAGATTATCCCCAGAGATCATTATGTAAATTCATCAACTTGGAACAGTGGAATTTGGCAGGTGGCTTCTATCATGGGGCCGGCTGTTGGAGGATTATTGTATGCATTCAGTGGGATTACAGCCTGTTTCGTAGTGATTGTCAGTTTTATGGCCATGGCTTTGGGATGCATTGTGTTTTTTGTTAAGAATTACCCTCCTCAGTTTGTTCCACGAGAAAATATATTTAAAAGTCTTTCTGAGGGTATTAAGTTTGTTTTTAATAATAAGATGATTTTAGGAGCATTAAGTCTGGATATGTTCTCCGTATTTTTTGGGGGTGCGGTTGCATTGATGCCTATTTTTGCGCATGACATTCTTAAAGTAGGTTCTGAAGGTCTTGGATTTATGCGTGCTGCACCTGCAGCAGGGGCAGTGATCACGATGTTTATCATGGCCAGATATCCACCAATGAACAAGCCTTGGAGAAATCTGCTTTTGGCAGTTGCTGGTTTCGGTCTTTCTATTATTTGCTTCGGTCTTTCACGTAATTTTTACCTCTCGTTGGTCTGCCTTTTCTTCGAAGGTGCATTTGACAGTGTCAGTGTAATTATCCGGTCAACAATATTGCAATTGCTCACACCTCAAGAAATGCGTGGAAGGGTTTCTGCTGTTAACGGTATGTTCATTAACTCATCCAATGAGATTGGAGCATTCGAGTCGGGGGTAACGGCAAAACTTATGGGGACGATACCTTCAGTGCTTTTTGGAGGTACAATGACCCTTATTATTGTATTCTTTACCTACCTGAAAACCAAGAAGCTTGTTCCACTTGGGCTGAAACAAATTTAACAGGAATTAGATTCTGTTGGTTCTGCCAACTAAAAAATAAATAACTGAGCCCAGTATCGGCGCGATCAATATCACAATGAGCCAGAGTAATTTTGTATTAGTAGGTTTATTGCTCTTGAATAGGTCAAGCAGCGTATATACAACGAGAATTGCCCAAAGTATTCCAAATAGAAAGCGGAAGATATTTCCGATAAAAAGAAGAGTTGTTAATGTGATCATAATGCTTTTTGTTTTCGACCCCAGAAAAGATACAGTACAGCTCCAAGGTAAGGTGCAATCAGAATAAAAATTATCCAGAGAATTTTTTGACTAAGGCTCAAACTCTTTGACTTCATGGTATCGAAAATGGCGAATGGAATAATGAGTAGAAGGGCAATAATGGCAAATATGACCATAACCCATTCCCAAATACCAAAGCCTATTGTGAATTCTGTAAACATAGAATCGTTGAATATTCATCCATGTCTTCAAAACTCAGTACATGGTATTATTAAATATACAAAATTAATATACTTCTTTACTGTATTTCTCGCCAATCTGTTGGCGCCACATGGCATAATATAGGCCTTTTTCAGCAAGCAGTTGATCGTGCTTCCCTGATTCAATGATATGCCCTTTCTCCAACACAAAAATCTTATCAGCATGCATAATGGTTGAAAGCCGATGTGCGATCAGTATGGTTATATGATCTTGAATAACAGATACATCACGAATAGTTTCTGTAATCTCTTCTTCAGTAATGGAATCGAGTGAGGAGGTAGCTTCATCAAATACAAGGATGTTTGGTTCACGCAAAAGCGCTCTGGCAATAGATAGACGCTGTTTTTCGCCTCCTGATACTTTTACACCGCCTTCTCCTATTACAGTGTCTAAACCCTTATCAGCACGGGCAAGCAAATTCTGACAAGCTGCCTTTTGTAATACCCTCAAGCAATCTTCATCGCTAGCATCTGGACGGACAAAGAGCAGATTTTCTCGTATTGTACCCGAGAATAATTGCGTATCCTGCGTAACAAAACCTATTTTTTCACGCAATTCATCCAGATCTATGTCGGTTCCGGGAGTATCATTATAAAGTACCTGACCAGCTTCTGGATGGTATAAACCTACTAGAAGTTTTACAAGGGTAGTCTTTCCTGATCCTGATGGTCCGACAAAGGCAATTGTCTGTCCTTTTTTAGTTTCGAATGATATATTTTCTAGAGCATAGCGGTTTGCCGACTGATGTTTAAAGCTTACTGAATTAAATTTAAGACTGTTGATACGGCCAAGAACTGTTGGTTTTAATGGTTTTTTCTCTTTTGGAGTACTTAATATCCCTCTAAAATTATCCAAAGAAACTTCAGTTTCACGATAGATATTGATAATATTTCCAAGTTCCTGTAAGGGTCCGAAAATAAAAAAGGAATAGATAAAAAGTGAGAAGAACTCTCCTACACTGATTCTACCAGCGAATATCAGGTACAGCATCAATAGGAGTATCAAGTTTCTTAGTAAGTTTACGAGAGTACCCTGAATAAAACTAAGGCTTCGTACATACTTTACTTTTTTCAGCTCAAGTTTTAAGATCTTATCTGTGGTATTGCTTAGGCGTTTAATCTCCTGACTTGACAGCCCAAGGCTTTTTATAAGTTCAATATTGCGAAGAGATTCAGTGGTAGATCCGGCCAGAGCGGTAGTTTCACGGACAATGGTTTTCTGTACAACTTTTATTTTTTTACTCAATACAGAACTTATCACACCAAGTATCGGGATGACCGAAACATAAACTACAGCAATAGACCAGTGGATATTTATTGCATATACAAAAACAAATGTTACACCTACAAGCGAGGTAAAAACAATATTGATTAATGCAGTGATAAGCTTTTCGGTATCAGTTCTTACTTTTTGAAGGATACCAAGTGTTTCGCCGCTACGCTGGTCTTCGAATACTGAATAAGGCAATTCCAGTGAATGAGCCAATCCATCTGAATAAATCTTTGCTCCCAGTCGCTGTGTAATCACATTTACATAATAATCCTGAAAGTTCTTTGCAATTCTCGAAACCATTGCCACACCCATCGCTCCAAGGATCAGTAAACCAGCACCCTGAAAAAACTCTTCAGTGGAGTATTCCTGATATCGTGTTACATAGGTGTCTATGATCTTCCTGAAGATCCAGGGATCAAGCAAAGAAAAAATTTGATTAATCGCTGCCAGAAGCAGAGCCAGGCCAATGAGTCCTTTGTAATTTTTTAAATAGTCTACTAATAGTTTCATAGGATCTCAAAATTAAAAAAGGGAACATTGCTTTTGCTATATTCCCTTCTTTATTACAATCATATTAAGATTAAACGGTCATAATATCTTTTTCCTTGATCTCCATCAAGCGGTCAATTCTTACTATACACGAGTCTGTTAATTTTTGTACATCCCCTTCACCGATTTTAATTTCATCATCAGATACACCCTCAGATTTAGAGCGTTTAATTTTTTCATTGGCATCTTTACGGATATTTCTGACTGCGATACGACCCTTTTCAGCTTCTTCTTTTACTTTTTTCACCAGATCCTTACGGCGTTCTTCGGTTAATGGCGGGACATTCAATCGGATGACCACACCATCGTTCTGCGGGTTGAGTCCGATATTGGCTTCCATAATTGCTCTTTCAATTGGGATAAGCATTGTTTTTTCCCAGGGTTGTACTACTAAGGTACGTGCATCGGGGGTATTGACAGTTCCGATCTGGTTTAGGGCAGTCGGGGTTCCGTAATAGTCCACAAATATCCCGTCAAGCATGGAAGGCATTGCTTTACCCGCACGAATTTTTACCAGTTCATTATCACAAAAATCAATGGCTTTTTCCATATGAGCTTTTGCATCATCCAATTGTCTCTTAATTAGCTCGTTCATAATATCTCTGTTCGATTTGCAAAAATAATGAATTTCATATTATTATGCTGTTAATAAGCTCTGGCATATTGCTTTTTGGCAGCTTATGCTTTTTTAACCTTTTACTAATGTACCAATCGGCTGACCTTCAGCTAGACGCATAAAATTACCTGGTTTATTCATGTCGAAAACAATGATCGGAAGGTTGTTTTCCTGACATAATGTAAAGGCGGTCATATCCATTACATTCAGGTTCTTCTGGTAAACTTCGTTGAAGGTAATCTCTTCGAATTTTTTTGCATCAGGATTTTTCAGCGGGTCTGAAGTATAAATTCCATCCACACGTGTACCTTTCATGACCACATCAGCATTGATTTCTACTGCTCTTAATGAGGCTGCGGTATCTGTTGTGAAGTATGGGTTTCCGGTTCCGGCACCAAAGATTACAATCCTTCCTTTCTCAAGGTGACGAACAGCACGGCGTCGTATAAATGGTTCACAAATCTGTTCCATTTTGATGGCAGTAAGGAGGCGTGTTTTTAATCCTGTTTTCTCCAATGCATCCTGTAAAGCCATACTGTTAATTACAGTGGCAAGCATTCCCATATAATCTGCTTGCACGCGATCCATACCCGCTTTTTCAGCACTAAGTCCACGATAAATATTACCACCCCCAATTACCAGTGCGATTTCTATCCCTTTGGCGTGTACAGCATGAATGTCTTTCGCATATTGAGCAATACGGTCAATATCGATACCATATTGTTTTTCGCCCATTAATGCTTCACCGCTTAATTTTAACAGGATACGTTTGTACTTCATGGAGATAAATTTTCTAAAGTTATTAAAATATTTTAGTTGAGCTTACCTGAAAGGTAGGTACTATGATGTTTCATATTCTGGTCAAATACAATGATATCAGCTTTATATCCAATTTTAAGCATACCCCGTTTCTGGTCTCCCATTAAACGGGCAGGGTAAGTTGAAGCCATGCGCAGAGCTTCTTCCAAAGGAATACCAACTTTCAATACACAGTTTTCAACCGCTTTGAGCATGGTAAGGCATGAACCTGAAAGTGTTCCGTCGGGCATTGTATATCGGTCGCCTTTGAATACGTGTTGATATATACCTTCTTTGGCTTCAGTAACCGCGTCGGTAATCAAAAATAATCTATCAGATAACTCGCGTTTAGCCAATTCGATCATCGGGAAACTCACATGTACTCCGTCAGCTACAATGCTAGTATATGGTTTTAGTTTGAAAATTGCCGGAATAAGTCCCGGTTCTCGGTGATGAATTGGCGGCATTGCATTGTAAAGATGAGTTGCAGCTTGTACCGGATTATTTAAAAAGTTTAGAGCTTCTTCATAGCTGGCATTACTATGCCCTGCCGAAATAATAATATTTTTTGAATGTAGGTAATCTATTAATTTTTGATCTTGAAGTTCAGGTGCAATGGTCATCATTCTTAATTCACCTTCTGCACGATCCACCCAATTTTTAATCTCTTCAAGAGTTCCCTTTTTAATATAATTTTCAGGATGAGCACCTTTACGTTTGGCATTTAGATAGGGACCTTCCAAATGCAGACCAAGAAAATTACCCTTTGCTTTTTTCCGGTAAGCTTTTGCAGCATCAATTGCTTGAAGTACAACTTCATCGCTATTTGTTGCTGCTGTAGCAAAAAATCCTGTTGTACCCTGGGCAAGCAAATCTTTTTCCAATTGCTCTAGGCCTTCTTCATCAGGAAGTGCGCCGAATATTTTGCCTCCGCTTCCATAGATCTGCAAATCAATTAAGCCAGGTGCAATTAATAATCCGTGAAGGTTGGTGATTTGAAAATCTGCAGGTATTTCTGATGGCTCAGTGATCGAGAATATCAAACCATCCTGGATAAGTACTGCCTTATTCTCTAATTTTTCTTCCCCGGTAAATATGGTAGCGTTTATAAGTGCAGTTTTCATAGCGCTGGAATTTTTAGACAAAAAAAATCCTCTCCGTTTTGGAGAGGATTTGAAATATTAAGCTCCTAACTGAACCCGCTTGAATGCGGTAACGGTGAGGCCTTTTTCTACATTATTTAAAAACTGTGCAACAGTTTTAGAAGAGTCTTTCACAAACTCCTGATTTAATAAGGTAGAGTCTTTATAAAATTTGTTAAGCTTACCTGCTGCAATTTTTTCAACCATTTCTTCTAGTTTGCCTTCTGCCCGGATCACGTCTTTCGCAATTTCAAGCTCTCTTTCGATAGTTTTTGAATCAACATCGCCTTTATCAATGGCAATAGGGTTCATGGCAGCAATTTGCATGGCAACATCCTTACCAACTTCAGCAGCACTTGTAGGATTAGAGTTTAATGCAACTAAAACTCCAAGACGATAGTTTCCGTGAATATACGCGATGACCTTCTCTCCGGTTACGGATTCAAATTTAGAAACTCCTACCTTTTCACCAATCTTACCGATTTGTGAAATAATGGTATCAGCTAATTTTTCTCCGTTAAGTTCAAGCTCTACCAATTCTTCTAAAGAAGAAGGGTTTTTCTCGATTGCCAAATCAGTAATACTATTTGCAAAGGCTACGAAATCAGCATTTTTGGCTACGAAATCGGTTTCACAATTAAATTCAACGATCACACCGCGTTTTCCGTCAGCAGTTGTTTTTGCTATAACTACTCCTTCATTTGATTCTCGATCCTGGCGGCTAGCTGCAACTTTTGCACCTTTTTTACGAAGGTTATCAATAGCTGCTTCGAAATCTCCGTTAGCTTCGGTTAATGCTTTTTTGCAATCCATCATACCGGCTCCGGTTTGCTGGCGTAATTTATTTACATCTGCGGCAGTAATTTGTACTGTAGACATGTTATTTCTTTATTTAATACAGGGCCGCACTTGTGATGCGATCCTGTAAATTTTATGAATTAAATATTAATTGTGAGTTGGGCTGTCATCCTTACGAAAGTGACAACCTCCCCACAAGCACCGAGAGTTTGATTAAGAGCAACTTAATCTTCACTCTTAGCTTCCTGCTCCGCTTCTACTGCAACACCTTCAGGGGCTGTAGCCTTACGAGTACGTTTGCCTGGAGTTGCTGGTTCGTCTTTAGCTTCGCCTTCTGTATCAACTTTAGCCTTTGCGGCTGCAGCTTCTTTGTCTGCCTCTTCTTCTTTCTCACGCTTACGCTCATCCAATCCTTCGTGTATGGCTTTCATGATAACGTCAGTAATCAATGTAATTGATTTGGTAGCATCATCATTTGCAGGGATGGGGAAGTCGATATTTGACGGGTCAGAGTTGGTGTCAACCATTGCAAAAGTCGGGATGTTTAATTTCATCGCTTCAGCAACAGAGATGTGTTCTTTCTTTACGTCAATGATAAATAATGCAGCCGGTAAACGGTTCAGATCAGCGATACCTCCAAGAAGTGCCTCTAATTTGATACGC
>JBDNGV010000187.1:0-9613 GCA_041689125.1 Daejeonella sp. | reverse complement strand
TTTTTGTAGGCCTTGCCCTCTCTCGTTGTTTGTATTTATGTTCTATTTCGGCAAGCTGTAACGGACTTAGCTGTGGTTTTGCTTCCATCTCACGAAACACGTAAAGCTTTTTTAATGACCTTAAAACTTGCACTAATGAAAGGAGATTCACCGATTTTCCCTTTTCTAACTGAACCAGAGTTGTACGATTGATCCCAGCCTCATCAGCAAGTTGCTGCTGAGTTTTATTCTGCGAAAGGCGGCTAGACCGCACAAAAGTTCCAATCTGCTCAATATAATAGCGATCACTTTTAGAATAGATATTAATGTCGTATAATTCCATCTTTATTTAAATAAAAAGAATTTAATGGTGAATTACCTCAACAAATGTAATAAAATTAAATTTGAATTTATATAAATGTCTAATAATATCAACACTAATATCAATAAATTTAAATAACGTTGATATAATACAACAATAAAATACAATTGAGAGAATGTCTAGATGGGTAAAGCGAATAGAGTATAATCTTTTTAAACTATTCGATCTAGTTGGCCGAAATGATGCTTTCAAAAGGTTGTACATTCTAGCTTAACAAAAATATTCTATCAATTTCTGAATCAGAATAGATTTAATTCAGGAACACTCATATGTTCCCGGATTGCAAATCCTGGCTTTAAGAAAGGAACTAAATAAAACAACTAAGCCCGACAATTCGTGTCAGGCTTAGCATTCCAAATACCATAAATCAGCTTACAAAGTCCAAAATATATCCGAAGGCTTAAAATCACAATTAATTCCATCCTCCTCCTAAAGCCTTGTATATATTTACTTTAGCACTCATCTGTTTCATTTTGATCTCGATTTGTTGCATTCTTGATTCAAGTGCTTCCCTTTGAGTTAATAATACTTCCATATAATCGGCACGGGCAGATCTAAAAAGGGAGTTTGATATAGTTATAGATTGTGTAAGTATTTCAACTTCCTTCGATTTTGTTTCATAACTCTTAACGTAGTTCTCGATTCTGGAAAGTTGGTTTACTACTTCGATATGCGCATTTAAAATGGACCGTTCATAATTATAAACTGCCTGTATCTGCTGCAGGTTTGCATTAAAATAAGTAGACTTGATGGCATTCTTATTAATTAGCGGTGCCATCATATCCCCTGCTAAATTATAGAGGATTGATTCAGGTCTAATAAGATACCCAGGATTGAATGCGTGGAAACCAACTCCAGCTGAAAGCCTGAATGATGGATAGAAGTTTGCTTTTGCAACCTCCACATCAATTTTTGCAGCAGACAATTGTAATTCAGCTTGACGTATATCCGGACGGTTCACTAACAGTTGCGATGGAATACCACTTTGAATGATATCCAGCGGACTGTTATTAAAGTCTGCTGAATTCCTTATAATAGGCTTAGGAAAACGTCCAGCTAAAAAGTTGATCCTGTTCTCAGTTTCAATGATCTTTTGCTGAATATCGTATTGCAGATTTTTGGTATTGAGAAGTTGCGCTTCAAACCTGTTAACAGCTAATTGTGTAACTTTAGCCGCCTCTTTTTGAAACTTCACCACCTGCAAAGCACTTGTCTGCAATTCTATATTTTGCTGAATAATAGCCAGCAAATTATCCAGTGCCAATAGTTCGTAATACGATTCAGCAATTTCTGCAATGATGTTTGTTACCATAAAGTTCTTTCCTTCAGTGGTTGACAAATATTTCAGCATTGCGGATTTTTTTGCACTGCGGAGTTTTTTCCAAACATCCAACTCCCAAGAAAAGTTAGCACCTGCCAAAAAATCACCAATGTACTTGGGACCTTTATCAGGGTTATCCTTTAAGTCTTCTTCCGAAAAACCATCCCAGGTATATTTGCCTGCTTTGTCAACACCAGCTCCGATGCCCAAATTCACAAAAGGCAAGTATTCACCTTTTCTGGCCATGATTTCATTCTTACTCATTTCAATTTCCTGCAACGTAATGTTCAACTCCTGATTGTTGAGCAATGCCGTATCTATAATTGCAAGCAAGTTTGGATCAGTAAAGTATGCTCTCCATTTAATAGTTATGGAGTTTATGGTATCCTGGGAGTTTTTATAACTCGCAGGAACTGATTTGTTTTCCTGTTTATCGGTAATAGCAGGTGTCTTACAGGCACCAAGCCATAGGATACAGAAAAGAAGGAAAACGTATTTAGCTATTTTTATCTTTTTCATTTTTATTTATGATTCGGTTGATAATTTTTTTGATTCGATTAGTCAGTGCAAGCTCAGAGCCGCTTTCAACAAATTGTTCACTTAAAGGATTCTCATCTTCATTTTTAATGAGATGTCTACCTTCCTGCAGTTTGCCGAAAATATAGTAAAGCCCCGGCACAAGAATTACTCCAAAAACAGTACCGAACAACATACCCCCTAATGCTGATGCACCAATAGTGTGGTTACCTACCGCACCAGGTCCTGTTGCAATCACCAGTGGAATTAACCCCGCTATAAATGCAAACGAGGTCATTAAGATTGGACGGAAACGGGCCCTTGCACCTTCAATGGCAGCTTCAAGAACAGAGGCTCCCTTGTTGTGTTTCTGAACAGCAAACTCAACAATCAATACTGCGTTTTTACCTAGCAGACCAACCAACATAATAAGCCCCACCTGTGCATACACATCATTCGCCAAACCCATTACTTTCAACAACAGAAACGATCCAAAAATACCCGGAGGAATAGATAGTAACACAGCAAACGGCAGATAAAAACTTTCATATTGTGCTGCAAGGATCAAATACACAATGAAGAGTACCACAATGAAAATGTATAGTGCTTCGTTTCCTCTTCTTGCTTCATCGTATGAAAGCCCTTCCCAAGCAATATCGTAACCATGAGGAAGCGATTCTTTTGCAACTTCTTTGATTGCTTCAATTGCATCTCCTGAAGAGTAACCCTTTGCAGGCATACCATTGATCAATGATGAGATGTATAGATTGTAACGTGCAATTTCATTTGGTCCTTGCGTCTTTTTTATTTTCATAAAAGCAGAGTATGGAACCATTTCGTCGCGATCATTTTTAATGAACATATTCAGAATATCGGATGGTTGTTTCCTGAACTCAGGACCGGCTTGCGTGTACACTTTGTAATAGTTGTTGAAGCGGATAAATCCTTGCTCATAGGTACTTCCAATCATGATGTTGAGATTTTCCATGGCTGCGCCCACGGAAACTCCCTTTTGCATGGCCAACTCATTATCCACTAATATTTCATACTGTGGATACTTGGCCGAGTAAAACCCAAACAAGCCATTCAACTCTTTTCTTTTTTTCAGTGCTGTCAGAAACTCAGCATTCACTTTATCAAACTCCTGGTAATCCACATCACTACCTTTATCTAATAAACGTAATGAAAAACCATCCGAGGTACCATATCCGGGAACAGCAGGCGGTTCAAAGTATTCGATATTTGCAGGAAGATCTTTTGACTTTTCTTCTAATTCTTCTACAATTTCTTTTACCGAATGTTCCCGTTCTGACCAGTCTTTTAAATTGATCAAACAGGTGCCGGCATTCGAACCCCTACCTTCAGTTAGAATTTCATACCCTGCAAGTGAAGTAACCGAAGAAACACCTTCTACCTCTTTAGCTAAGTGTTGAAGTTTTCTTGAAATTTCATTGGTACGTTCAAGCGTAGTACCGGGAGGAGTTTGTATGATTGCATAGACCTGTCCCTGATCTTCACTCGGGATAAACCCGGCAGGCAGAATTTTGTTGACCCCAATAATACCAAAACCAAACGCAATTAAAATTCCATAGGTTATTACTCTTCGGTTTACAATGAGTGCAAGAAACTTCGTGTACTTACCGGTAACACGCTCGAAGGTTCTATCAAACCAATCAAGAAACATGTTGATCGGTGTTTTCTTTTTTGGCTTTCCATGTGTGTTCTTCAAAAGAATGGCACAAAGCACCGGTGTAAGGGTTAACGCAACAAAACCTGAAATAACAATAGCACTTGCCATTGTAAGTGAAAACTGTCGATAAAGTACACCAACTGGACCAGTCATAAATGCAACCGGAACAAATACCGAAGTCATCACTAAGGTAATTGCAATGATGGCACCACTGATTTCCTCAACCACTTTCTTTACTGCTGCAAAGGGAGAAAGATGCTCTTCGGCCATCTTCACATGAACTGCTTCCACTACCACAATGGCATTATCCACCACAATACCAATAGCTAACACTAAGGCAAATAATGTGATGAGGTTGATACTTAAGCCAAAGTATTGCATGAACACAAATGCACCAATAAGTGATACCGGAACTGCAAGAATGGGAATAAGGGTAGAGCGCCAGTCTCCAAGGAAGACAAATACAACTAAGCCTACTAAAATAAAAGCTTCAACTAAAGTGTGCAAAACTTTATCAATTGAAGCATCTACAAACTTTGATACGTCGTAGTTAATTTCATAATCTATACCAGGAGGGAAATCCTTTTTTAATTCCTCAAGTTTCGTCTTTATATCGTCTATTACCGTACTTGCATTACTGCCGGGATTTTGTTTCAATACCAGTGAGGCTGATGGACTTCCGTCTTTGTTGGAGTAAATATCAACGAATTCACTACCTACTTCAACTTCACCAATATCTTTCAGTTTTAGTATCTCACCATTGGAGTTGGCCCTGATTATGATTTCTTGGTATTGTTCGGGCGTATTGTACCAACCTTTGTAAGTAAAAACGTATTCCTGAGACTGGGCTGTTTTCCCAGAACTGAGACCAACCCTTCCAGGGCGTGCCAATACACTTTGTTCATCAATTGCTTTTAATACTTCTTCAGCAGAAACTTTGTATGCCCTCATTCTTTCGGGATTTAACCATACCCGAATAGCAAATGAACGGCTTCCGATTGCCTGTGCAAGGCCCATCCCTTTTATCCGCTGAAGTTCCGGCAAGATGTAGGTGTTGGCGTAATTGAATAAAAACTTTTCATCAATGCTTTTATTCTTACTATACAAGTTTAAATACATCAACATACTGGGTTGCAAAGGTGAAATAATCACACCCTCTCTTTGAACTAAAGGAGGAAGATTGGTCATTACCTGGTCAACTCTTGATTTTACTCTTACTGCTGCAAGTGTAGGATCAGTGCCAGGTTCAAAAATCACTTCAATACTTGCTTCACCTGCACTGGTAGCATCAGAAAGTATGTATTGCATTCCCTGAACACCATTGATGGCGCGCTCAAGAATGGTAAGTGTTGATTTAACTAGAACATCTGCATTGGAGCCTGGAAACTCAATGAAAATATTTACTCTTGGCGGTGCTATTTCTGGAAATTGTGCTACTGGTGCCGTTTTTATTGCCAATAATCCCATAAAGACTATCGCCACAGATAAGGCGATTGCAAGAACCGGTCTTTTAATAAATTTATTAAACATGTTATCTTATTTTAAGGTTCCAACACTATTCAGCATGCAAACTATTGAGCTCAGCCAGTTCTTTTGTAAAAGGCACAAATTCATAATTTATCTTCTCGTTATTCTTTACTTTACCTAAACCTTCTGCAAGAATTTTATCGCTTACATTAAGACCGGAAGCAACGACATAGAGGTGAGGCATTTCTTGGGCGATGGTAATTTCTTTTGCCTCAAGCACATTTTTACCATTTAGGATGTACACATACTTTTTATCAAGTATATCGAAAGTTGCCCTTTGTGGAATAATGATAGCATTTTTGAGATTTATAGGCATAAGCACATTTCCTGTTCCACCATGACGGAGTATGCCCTTTGGATTAGGGAATGTTGCCCTAAAAGCTATGTTTCCGGTTTCATTATTAAAATCAGCTTCAATGGTTTCTACTACGCCGGGAACATCAAACTGTTCATTGTTGGCCATTTTGAGTAGAACATTTTTTGTACTTTCTGATTTTGCTTTTTTGACATAGTCGAGATATTCAGCTTCGGGAACATTGAAGTAAACCCACATCTTGCTGTTGTCAGAAAGGGTAGTGAGCAATTCGCTCTCTTCAATAAGACTTCCTAATCGTTTTTGAAAACGATCCATAATACCATCGAAAGGCGCACGAATTTCGGTGAAACCCAAATGAGCCTCAGCCAATGACAGTTCAGCCTTTGCTTTGTCTAGTTTGGCTTTTGCAAGCGACAGTTCGTTAGGCGATACCACATTGTTATCAGCCAAGCTTTTGGTGTTCTCGTATTCGATCTCAGCAAAATTCATTTCTGCTTCTGCTTTCTCTACCTCGGCTTGGTAAATAAGCGGCATGATCTTGAACATGAGTTGACCTTTTTTTAAATATTGCCCCTCGTCAATATAGATGTTCTGAAGGAAGCCCCGTTCTTGAGATCTGATTTCAATATGATTGGCAGATTGGATCTGACATACATACTCTTTATAAATAAACGTATCTCTTTGAATCGGACTAGTCACTAAAAACTTCGTGTCCATTTCTTTTTTGTGATCTTCAGTCCTACAACTTGTATAAATAAATAGTAATAACAAACAATTGAGAATTAATATCCTCTTCATAATAATTTTGATTTAGGTTAAATAACAGGAACATCCAATCACAGGGATGGGACGGATAAACAGGAGGTTTTGCATGAGATCTCCCATACAAAACAGCTTGGACTAAAAAAAAATTAGGTTAAAAAAGTCCGCCAGGAGTGGTAAAGAATGAAAAGAGGAACCTTTGATTGGTTGTATATTGACTTTATTACAGGTAGAAATACCCCTGAACTAATTGAGGTGCAAAATCTGAATTCAAAAGAACATGTCCAGTAAAGTTTATTTTCATCCTCTTCTTTATCTTCGTTTAACCAGTCTTTTGGAGCTGTTTCGAAAGGCAGATGGGATGAAGAAAGAACACTTGTTGATGAAATGTCTGAATGAAGAATCGAGATTCGTGATTTGCCCCGGTTTTCTTTAGAAGTGTTATTAGCAAGAATCGTGGTTTGTCCGAAAAAATAAAACAGAGCAAAAAAAGCAATAATACCATAATTCAGCTTTGTATCCAAAGACAACCGAAATTGACTATAAAACTTTAAATACCTGCCCTTTGTAAACATTTCTGATGGTGAAAATACAAACTGAATTTAACATCCAAAAAAAAGATGCAGAATTTTAGCATAATGCACCTATTTTTTTACACAACGGAACCATAGCAGCATTATAAATGCTTAAATCCACAACATTTGTAAAAATTTAATGTGTGAATCTTAATTAATGGAGGATGGATAAGGGTGAAAAAGGGGTGGATAAGGAATGCGTAAAGTAATATATATAAACTCACAGTAAATACGGACAAAACACTAATAAATTCATGATTAATTCCTGGTTACAAAATGTTTAATTTTTGTTTTTAAATAAAAACAGCATATTTTATAAGAATTAAAATAGATTTTTTTGTACGGTATAATTACGTACATTTGAAGATTAAACAGGATCAGTAAAATAGGAATAGATCGAAATAAAAATGGCAACAGTAATTAACGATAGAATCGATGTTCGCATTAGCAAAGAACAAAAAGAGTTAATTAAGTACGCATCCCAACTAAGCGGATTTAAGAGTCTTTCTGAATTTATAGTTTTTCATGTCCAAGCGCAAGCCAGCAAAATCATAAAGGATAGCAATACTATCCTACATACTATTGAGGATAAGAAGATATTTTTAGAAGCATTATTAAATCCACCGACTCCCAACGATGCCCTTAAGAAAGCTCATTTGAATTACTTAAAGTTTAAAGAGAAATATCAAAGTGGAAATAATAAATCTGCAAAAACAACATAACCGGAGCGATTTCGATAGTAAAACCCCTCTATTAGACGAATACATTAGAAAGCAGGCATCACAGGATGTTAGAAAAGACCTCTCTGCTTGCTACGTACTTACAGATAATGTAGATAGGGTTATCGCGTATTATACCCTGTCAGGTAACACTATACCACAGGAAGGCATACCAAATGATCTACTTAAAAAACTAAAGCTTCCTCCGAGTTATATAGACTTGCCGGCGGTTCTGCTGGGAAGGCTTGCAGTAGATCAGAAGCACAAAGGTAAAAGATATGGAGAGCTGCTGTTGATGGATGCTCTACAAAGGTGTTTAATACTCTCTAGCCAACTTGGAACTCTAGCAGTAATAGTAGATCCAATAGATGGAGAATCAAAAAATTTTTACCAAAAATATGGGTTTCTTTCACTAAAGGATAGTGAAAAAATGTTTATCCCGATGATTACAATTAAAGAACTGTTCAATTCATAGGATTATTATTTTTCTAAATAATATAATGTTGCTGTTATAACATGATCTATTTCATTATCTTGATTCTAGCAATATTTCTACTAATTTACTTTTCTTCAGGAAAAACAAAATTAATAAAAACTGAAGTCGATAAGCCATCTTATACTGAGCTCTTAAGCAAAGAAGTTGGCTTCTACTAAAAGCTAAATCAGGTCGAAAAAATCAATTTAAAAAGAAGAGTAGTTGAATTTTTAGAGGAAATTAATATCGAAGGTATTGGTACTGAAATTACCAAATTCGATCGTGTTCTAATTGCTTCCAGTGACATTATTCCGGTTTTTGGTTTTGCAGAATGGAAATATAAAAAACTCAGTAATGTGATTCTTTACCCCAATACATTCAATAAGGATTTTCAGTATGAAGGAAACAGCAACAGGAATATTATAGGCATGGTAGGCAGCGGGTATATGAATGGACAAATCCTTTTATCCAATGTAGCACTTTACCATGGTTTTTCCAAATCATCAGGAAAAGAGAATGCAGCTATTCACGAATTTGTTCACCTTCTGTACAAATCTGACGGTGAAATAGATGGTATCCCAAAAAACCTGATGGCTCATGAATATTCACTCCCATGGCTCAGGATGATGCAGGAGTGCTGAGTAACCATACCAACATTATATAGGCAATATCTAATTTAATGCAGGATAATGGGCGAATGCTTAGAAAAGTAGAAATTGCTACCAAAACCGGACTGAGCAGGCAAACGATACGTAAACATTTAAAGGAGTATTATAGTTACCCGCAATATTTGATAGAGATGAAACAATTCCGTTTTATGAGTTTAAAAATATTAGCCAAAGTCTTCAAATTTGCCGTAAACCAAGTTATTAAAGCAGCAAAACTTTATTTTGACAACGTTGGCGGTGTGAATAGCCAGCATAAAAACGAAATATTAATACGACAGCAAAACAACTATATTCAAATTAACGGCACAGTCCTCAGCCAAAATAGTATAAAGCATTTATCACCCGCCCGGCTCAATCAAGTTGAAACCCGTCTGAAAACAGTTTTACCACAATAAACTCATTAGAATCCCTAAACAGGATAGATACTCATTGATTGGAATAGATAGACATACAACGAATCTTTAATTACCTGAAAATCGGTTTTATCTGATCCCACTACTTTAAACCTGGGAATATATCCCTTAAATCTAATAAAGTCTGTTTTCTTTTCATCAATTTGTTTTTGGATTGCCTTCGCACCATTAATTAAAACAATTGCTGAATCACTTGCAATCTTTGTTGGTTTAAGTTCTTCGTTTGATTTATTAATATAATCTTTGAAAGACACCATTTCTGCATCAGCC